>NZ_JBFSVA010000059.1:0-1122 GCF_041467655.1 Vibrio sp. 10N.247.311.49 | reverse complement strand
CCGCCTACGTACTTGAACCTGGACAACCGTCGCCAGGCCCACCTAGCCTTCTCCGTCCCCCCATCGCAATTGTAAGAAGTACGGGAATATTAACCCGTTTCCCATCGACTACGCCTTTCGGCCTCGCCTTAGGAGTCGACTTACCCTGCCCCGATTAACGTTGGACAGGAACCCTTGGTCTTCCGGCGAGGGAGTTTTTCACTCCCTTTATCGTTACTCATGTCAGCATTCGCACTTCTGATACCTCCAGCAGCCCTTACAGACCACCTTCAACGGCTTACAGAACGCTCCCCTACCCCACATACCCTAAGGTACGTAGCCGCAGCTTCGGTGTATAGCTTAGCCCCGTTACATCTTCCGCGCAGGCCGACTCGACCAGTGAGCTATTACGCTTTCTTTAAATGATGGCTGCTTCTAAGCCAACATCCTGGCTGTCTGAGCCTTCCCACATCGTTTCCCACTTAGCTATACTTTGGGACCTTAGCTGGCGGTCTGGGTTGTTTCCCTCTCCACGACGGACGTTAGCACCCGCCGTGTGTCTCCCGGATAGTACTTACTGGTATTCGGAGTTTGCAAAGGGTTGGTAAGTCGGGATGACCCCCTAGCCTTAACAGTGCTCTACCCCCAGTAGTATTCGTCCGAGGCGCTACCTAAATAGCTTTCGGGGAGAACCAGCTATCTCCAGGTTTGATTGGCCTTTCACCCCTAGCCACAAGTCATCCGCTAATTTTTCAACATTAGTCGGTTCGGTCCTCCAGTTGATGTTACTCAACCTTCAACCTGCCCATGGCTAGATCACCTGGTTTCGGGTCTAATCCTAGCAACTGTACGCCCAGTTAAGACTCGGTTTCCCTACGGCTCCCCTAAACGGTTAACCTTGCTACTAAAATTAAGTCGCTGACCCATTATACAAAAGGTACGCAGTCACACCACGAAGGTGCTCCTACTGCTTGTACGTACACGGTTTCAGGTTCTATTTCACTCCCCTCACAGGGGTTCTTTTCGCCTTTCCCTCACGGTACTGGTTCACTATCGGTCAGTCAGTAGTATTTAGCCTTGGAGGATGGTCCCCCCATATTCAGACAGGATATCACGTGTCCCGCCCTACTCGTTTTCACTGAT
>NZ_JBFSVA010000058.1:0-1170 GCF_041467655.1 Vibrio sp. 10N.247.311.49 | reverse complement strand
CGTACTCAATCGATGAAGACGGTTCTATCCGTTTAAGCCAAGAGCAATTGCTATCGCAAGCGTCAGATGTTGAAGGCGATGACCTGACAGCTAGCGACCTTACGGTTGGTGGAGATGCAACGGTTGTAGCTAATGATGACGGCAGCTTCACGATTACGCCAGATGAGAACTTCAATGGCGACATCGATATCAGCTTCGATATCTCAGATGGTACTAACACCGTTCAGGCTTCTGCGGATCTAACCGTTAACCCAGTTAATGACCTGCCAGTACCTCAAGATCAACAGTTCAGCGTTGAAGAAGACGGCACGTTAATCTTTACTGATGCCGACCTGTTAACAGGCGCTACCGACATTGAAGGTGATAACCTAACGGTTGAAGGTGTGACCTACGACGGTGGCGACGGTATCCTTACTGACAATGGCAACGGTACGTACACCTTTGCGCCAAATGAAAACTTCAATGGTGACGTAAACTTTGGCTTTGATGTATCAGATGGTACCGATACGGTATCAGCAAACATCGACGTGAGCGTAACTGCCGTTGATGATGCGCCAGTGTCTGGCGACCTAGCGTACTCAATCGACGAAGATGGTTCGATTCGTCTAAGCCAAGAGCAGTTGCTATCACAAGCATCAGATGTTGAAGGCGATGACCTAACAGCCAGCGGCTTAACGGTCGACGGTGATGCAACCGTTACTCAAAACGATGACGGCAGTTTCACGATTACGCCAGATGAGAACTTCAATGGTGACATCGATATCAGTTTCGATATCTCTGATGGTACCAATACGGTTCAAGCATCAGCTGACCTAACCGTTAACCCAGTTAACGACCTGCCAGTACCTCAAGATCAACAGTTCAGCGTTGAAGAAGATGGCACGCTCATCTTCACCGATGCCGACCTGTTAACAGGTGCTACAGACATCGAAGGTGACAACCTTACAGTTGAAGGTGTGACCTACGATGGTGGCGACGGTATTCTTACTGATAACGGTAATGGTACGTACACCTTTGCTCCGAATGAGAACTTCAATGGCGACGTAAACTTCGGTTTTGATGTGTCTGACGGCACCGATACAGTCTCTGCAAACATCGATGTGAGCGTTACGGCAGTTGATGATGCACCTGTGTCAGGCGATTTAGCGTACTCAATCGATGAAGATGGTT
>NZ_JBFSVA010000057.1:0-1177 GCF_041467655.1 Vibrio sp. 10N.247.311.49 | reverse complement strand
TGTCTAAAGAAAAATTTGAACGTACGAAACCGCACGTAAACGTTGGTACTATCGGCCACGTTGACCACGGTAAAACAACTCTAACTGCTGCTATCTGTACTACTCTTGCAAAAGTATACGGCGGTGTTGCTAAAGATTTCGCATCTATCGATAACGCTCCAGAAGAGCGTGAGCGCGGTATCACAATCGCAACTTCTCACGTTGAGTACGACACTCCAGCACGTCACTACGCACACGTAGACTGTCCAGGACACGCGGATTATGTTAAAAACATGATCACTGGTGCTGCACAAATGGACGGCGGTATCCTAGTTGTTGCTGCGACTGACGGCCCTATGCCTCAAACTCGTGAGCACATCCTACTTGGTCGTCAAGTTGGTATCCCTTACATCATCGTATTCATGAACAAATGTGACATGGTAGATGACGAAGAGCTACTTGAGCTAGTTGAGATGGAAGTTCGTGAACTTCTTTCTGAATACGACTTCCCAGGTGATGACCTACCAGTTATCCAAGGTTCTGCACTTGGCGCACTAAACGGCGAGAAGCAGTGGGAAGACAAGATCGTTGAGCTTGCAGAAGCACTAGATTCTTACATTCCTGAGCCAGAGCGTGCAGTTGACCAACCGTTCCTACTACCAATTGAAGATGTATTCTCAATTCAAGGTCGTGGTACTGTTGTAACTGGTCGTATCGAGCGCGGTATCCTACGTGTAGGTGACGAAGTAGAAATCGTTGGTATCAAAGAGACTACTCTTACTACTTGTACTGGTGTTGAAATGTTCCGTAAACTGCTTGACGAAGGTCGTGCAGGTGAGAACGTTGGTGCACTTCTACGTGGTACTAAGCGTGATGACGTTGAACGTGGTCAAGTACTTTCTGCGAAAGGTTCTATCAACCCACACACTAAGTTTGAGTCTGAAGTATACGTACTTTCTAAAGACGAAGGCGGCCGTCACACTCCTTTCTTCAAAGGTTACCGTCCACAGTTCTACTTCCGTACAACTGACGTAACAGGCGACATCACTCTACCAGAAGGCGTAGAAATGGTAATGCCAGGTGACAACGTTCAAATGACTGTTGAGCTAATCGCTCCAATCGCAATGGACGAAGGTCTACGTTTCGCAATCCGCGAAGGTGGCCGTACAGTTGGTGCTGGTGTTGTAGCTAAAATCTT
>NZ_JBFSVA010000056.1:0-1473 GCF_041467655.1 Vibrio sp. 10N.247.311.49 | reverse complement strand
ACCGAGGTCCACGGATTTGCAATCCGCTGCATAGCCACTCTGCCAAGGCGCCTTTAATAGTGATTTAAGAGAACAACTCTTTGTTCATCACTCTACTCAAAATGTAGAAGCTAGATAGATGGTGCCCCGGGCCGGACTTGAACCGGCACAGCGCGAACGCCGAGGGATTTTAAATCCCTTGTGTCTACCAATTCCACCACCAGGGCAACGCAATCTTGCGAGGCCGATTACTGAAAAGTAAAAACACCATCTCTCAGCGACCTAAGCCGTGAGAACGAGGTGTACTTTAACGGAAGGAAAAAATTCGTCAACAATAAATTTTATCTTTTAATTCAAGTGATTAATTATCGAACTCAAAAGAATAAATTTAGTGCAGCTTGTACGGTTCTTATACTTGGATTTCTAATTTAAACGGACAAATCACTGACAACCATTGATTCAAATACCAATTGAATGCGGTGATTTTATTGTTTTAAACCAAGCAAATGGCGTTTTCATGTGCTTTTCACATTCAACGATTAGAGTTTGAAGTAACTCTTATTAAGAAGTAAACATGTGAAACCACTAAAACGATATCAATATGAGCGCTATGCCGTTCTTTGTAACCTCGCCTACCCTAGAGTTTTTAAGCAGACTCGCTATGGTTTTGACCCTAATGGACAACGCATCATCAAGAACCAGTTTGGTAAAACCATGATTAGAGTGTTGTGGAGTAGCGACAAAGATGAAGTGGTTGTGGTAATCAAAGGATCGCACAGTATCTCAGATTGGCTACTAACCTTTGCTCTATGGACAAGAAGCTGTAAGAGAATTGGGCTCAATTATCGTGTGCATGCGGGTTTCTACCATCTAATGTTTCAAGAGAGCCAGCCAAGTCGTAATGAAGATAAGCTTGGCTTAACCGTTATTGAGCGCTTGGAAGCCACGCTCACACCTCTCATCGAACAAGGAAAAAGAGTGTCTATTACTGGCCACTCTTCCGGAGGCGCTATCGGTTGTGTCTTCGCTGATTACTTTGATCAAAAGTACCCAGGCTGTATTAAACGAATAGTGACTTTTGGCCAACCCGCCATTGGTGATTGGAGCTTTCGAAAGCACTATCGCATGAGTAAGAAGACCTACCGAATTTGCTGTGACATCGACATCGTGACCTTCATGCCACCGGTTCCTTTGCTCTATTGGCATGTAGGTAAAGTGCTTTGGCTTTATAACGGACGAATCTATGAGAACACTCCTACATTAATCCGCCTTGGTCGCTCTATCTTTAGTTGGCTGATAAGACCTTTCTCTTACCACTTAATGAGCAAGTATATCCGTAACAAAGATTTCTTTGATAAGCATTGAAATGGGTACGTAGGAAGCTTTTAGCGGGGTCAAAAACGAAAAAACCAGTCACTAGGACTGGTTTTTTCTGAATGATGGAGGCGCCTCCCGGAGTCGAACCGAGGTCCACGGATTTGCAATCCGCTGCAT
>NZ_JBFSVA010000055.1:0-1569 GCF_041467655.1 Vibrio sp. 10N.247.311.49 | reverse complement strand
TCGCCGACATTCAATTGGTTAAACGCGTTGTTGGCTGTGAATGTCCAATGACCATTAGCGTCAATAGTCAGGTTACCGTTGGTGCCTCCAATGGAATCCGGTGTAAATGTATTATCTGGGTTATCGACGTCGGTACTGGTCAATGTTCCTGATGTTGTTACCGCTTTGTCGGTTTCATCGATGGCGACGGTCGCACTACTGACAGTAGCGGCGTCGTTAGTCCCGTTAATCGTCACTTTGACCGTTGACGTTGTGCCATCAATAGACGAGATAGTGAAGGTCTCTTCGACCTTATCGCCGACATTCAATTGATTAAACGCACTGTTCGCGGTGAACACCCAATGACCATTAGCATCAATAGTCAGGTCACCATTGGTGCCAGTAATCGAATCCGGTGTAAACGCATTATCTTGATTATCCACGTCGGTACTGGTCAATGTTCCTGAAGTCGTTACTGCTTTGTCGGTTTCATCGATGGCAACGGTCGTGCTACTGACAGTAGCGGCGTCGTTAGTGCCGTTAATCGTCACTTTGACCGTTGACGTTGTGCCATCAATAGACGATACAGTGAAGGTCTCTTCGACTTTATCGCCGACGTTCAATTGATTAAACGCACTGTTGGCGGTGAACACCCAATGCCCATTAGCATCAATAGTTAGGTCGCCATTAGCTCCAACAATGGAGTCTGGCGTAAATGTGTTATCAGGATTATCAACATCGGTACTGGTTAACGTGCCTGATGTCGTTACCGCTTTATCAGTCTCATCCACACTGACTGTTGCGGTACTGACTGTCGCTGCATCGTTAGTGCCATTAATCGTGACTTTGATCGTTGACGCTGTGCCATCAATAGACGAGACAGTGAAGGTCTCTTCGACTTTATCGCCGACATTCAATTGATTAAACGCGCTGTTAGCTGTGAATACCCAATGACCATTGGCATCAATGGTGAGATCACCGTTGGTACCGGAAATGGAATCGGGTGTGAACGCATTGTCTGGGTTATCCACGTCGATACTGGTTAGGGTGCCTGAGGTGGTTACCGCTCTGTCGGTTTCATCGATGGCGACGGTCGCACTGCTAACAGTGGCTTTGTCATTAGTGCCGTTAATCGCGACTTTAATGGTCGAAGGTGTGCCATCAACAGACGATACAGTGAAGGTTTCTTCGACTTTATCGCCGATGTTTAATTGATTAAATGCGCTGTTAGCGGTGAAGAACCAATGACCATTGGCATCAATAGTCAGGTCACCGTTGGTGCCTGAAATAGAATCCGGCGTAAACGTGTTGTCTGGGTTATCCACGTCAGTACTGGTGAGGGTTCCAGAAGTTGTTATAGCGCTGTCCGTTTCATCCACACTGACTGTTGCGGTACTGACTGTCGCTGCATCGTTAGTACCGTTAATCGTGACTTTAATGGTCGAAGGGGTGCCATCAACGGAAGTGACGGTAAAGGTTTCTTCGACTTTATCGCCGACGTTCAGTTGATTAAACGCGCTGTTGGCGGTGAATACCCAATGACCATTGGCATCAATAGTCAGGTCACCGTTGGTACCGGAAATGGAATCG
>NZ_JBFSVA010000054.1:0-1792 GCF_041467655.1 Vibrio sp. 10N.247.311.49 | reverse complement strand
AACGGCGGACTGTTAATCCGTATGTCGCAAGTTCAAGTCTTGCAAGGGGAGCCAATTAAAAAAAGCCGCATCATTGATGCGGCTTTTTTGCATCTAAAGATCCTAACTTATTAATACAACTACCCTCACCTTTCAAATACCATATTCAATTCAGAAACCAACCGTTTTTATATCCTTCCAAAGCTACAAATCTTCGCTACTTAATGCTCTTCAAAATCTCCCAACAACAAACGACACATTCACGTAAGAGTCAGTCACAGTACGTTGCTACTCATTTTATTGACTAGGAGATCGGTTGAAAAAATCAATACTAAGTTTGGAGGTAAGAAAGCTAAATAACGAATCAAGTAAGCGCTGAAAAGCTCTGTAAGACACTTCAATCCAAATTGATACACAGATTACTCTTTATCAAAACTATCCACTACAATAGCGCCCATAGAGGCTGGCATTGAAATAACAATCACTCTTTTGATCGATACGACGGGATCACTCAATAGAGGTAATTTGTCCAGGCAAGTCAGTACCAAAGCAACGACCAATGCCGTCATAACATAAGCAATCACTATTCTGAAAATAAACACCGGCAACCGAGCAACAACATCTTTTTGAAAGACACTCTCATACGTATAGAAGCCTAAGAACACCGCAGACAGTAAAAATAGCAGCAATAGATTAGCGGTAGGTAAAGTCTCCCCTAACTTCCAAGCCTCTTCAGAAAAAGAAATCGGCACGGCCAAGGCAAAAGATCCCACAAAGATCTGGCTCGCATCTTCAAAGTTAAAACTCAATTTCATAATTCGACCCATTAGGTTTAAGGCTTTATCTAATTCTGAAAAGAATCACAAAACTATCCGCCAATGATTTGGGGGATTTTTATTTCTACTAAGCAAACAGTAGTGACCTTCTAGCTTCATCTTAGTCGCAATAACCAAAACATAGCTTGAACTAACCAGCAAGAAATCAACATGTTCTGAGCAAAGTTGTCGACACAACTAATTCATATCGAGTCAACAAGCACATCAGAATCGAAGAGAGACCGGTAAACATCCTAAATTACCATCCCCTAGAACCAGAGAACATCACAATCAGTTGGGGGAAGAACCTCCCTGCACATGTAGATACGGATACGAGGGACACTCTATGTCTTAACTTACATATCCCTCCAGCACCACTTTGGAACGCAACCTAACAACTCTCACCTTTCAAGCTGAATCTACTCCGCTTCCATCCTTTGAAATGCTTCTAACAAAGCGCTTGATGCTATCGAGAGTGGTTTAAGCTGAATGTATAATTAAGAGCTATTAAGTCGACTCATTAAGGGCTATAGCGCTCTTAGCAGAAGCCTCCATGATAGAGCCCTAATTACACGTATCCTATAGATTCACAGATAGAGCAGAAGTCAGATTTCGTAGACGAAAGGCTGTTAACTAATACTGAGAGCCACTCACTTAATAAAGGAAACATCTACAGCGCAGAGTAATTAGGATGGGGTGTAAGGCTTTTATAACTCAAAGTATTAATAAGGGGTCAGTTCAGTCTCATAAATCTAACTTACAGCGCGTATGGTTCGAGTATCTGAATGCTAAACTTAAAGCTACATACGTTTGAAATCATGCTCGAGTCACCTCACAGCTGGAATCAGAAATGATGTAGTCCTAATCATGAGTTGGTTTTGGGGAACACCTGAGCTAAGAGCTGTGGGCTACGGGAAAATCTTTTGTGTAAGTTATTCGACTGATACCAATTAAAGTAAAAATGTGATCTAATTAAGATTGATGAATTATTGTGAAAT
>NZ_JBFSVA010000053.1:0-1821 GCF_041467655.1 Vibrio sp. 10N.247.311.49 | reverse complement strand
ACGTTGAGTCACCAAATAACCGATAGATAGCCCATTGACCATTCTTGCTCAGTACGTGCTGTTTACCTTCGTCTGTTACGTCTTGAATCGTAATACTGATATTGAAATCTCCGTTTTGAGGAGGCCACTCAAGTTCACGAATTCTACTTGGACCATGGTAATAGTTGATATTTGAGTCCGCTATTTTCAAGCTTGCTCTTATTGCACTCGAATCCAGATCAAGAACTTTCGCACTGAATGGAAGGTACAAGCGGTTTGTACTCTTGTTAATTAACGTATCTCTGATGACATTGTAATTTCTTAACTGAACAAGCAACTCTGGCGAGAGTGGCATAATTTCGCCTTCTACCTGTTTCGGTGTCCATAGATTTGTGTCGTAAAAAGGAGCGAAATTCTTATCGATAAATGCATCTAGCAATCCCCCCGAAGCAAATAGTAGCTCAAAGTCTTCAATCGAAATTTCCTCAGTTGCACTTAGGTCAAAAGGGTACCTTCCTAAACCTAACTCTTTGAACTTGGTATAGATCTCACTATACCAAAGAGTCTGGATTCCTTTTGATGATTCAGAAATCATCACAGACCAGCTCTGGTTAACTACGTCTAAAAGCCAACTTCTGACGGGTTCAGGAGATTTTTGCGCTATCTGTTTTAAGCGGATTAGAGGATCTGCCTCCGTACTACTCATTCGGTGTTGCGCTGCAGTTAACGCTGCCATTTGAGGATCTGGTGCGTCAGCTATATCCTTCATATAAGTACGAACTCTGCTAAGTGCAGTTATCGTTTCATCCCATGGTGTAGGGGAGTTAGGGGTTTCGTTAATTTGTAATTGATTCAGGATATGGAAAGCTTGTTCAACTCTTTTCATCAACAAGTAGTCAGGTTTAACAAGTTCTTCAGCGAGTTCTGGTGCTGCATTTACTGCACCAGCAAGTTTAGGGTTAACCTGGGCCATTAATGCATTCTGTTGTCCGATCGGGGAAAACTGAGTGTTTGTATAAACTTGTTTTAGAACGGTTGTCATAGGAGAAGAGGGACCAGAGATTAGATCTATGGCATTGGTTATCTCCCCTATATTGTTGTAACGCTTGACTTTTAGTTCGCTTAAAGCATTTCGCCAATAACTGATGTAGTCATCCGTATATTTTTTTCTTACTTGTTTCTTGAAGGTCTCTTGTTCTTTGTCTGTTGGGATTACGTGGTTTGACAACCCCAATACCCAGTTGTCAGTGATGACTTTTTGCGACATTAAATCGACACGAGGGCGGTAAAACGTGCTGAAGCCCGTCGACGTATAAACTTTATCGATTTCTAATCGTCGGGGATCCAAGTTGTCGTTGAAAACATTATTAAAGTCGAAACCCACTGCTCTTTGTAAATTCAGAGTGCCCAAATCAATGTCGCCTGCTTGCTGTAATAAGCTAACGTAAACTAGGTCGACGTTTGAACTAGACAGCAGTGATCGCCTTGTCGCACGAACCATATTCATGTTGATCGGAACAGGTTCAAAATTCGTTCGGAAATACGCGTCTAAATACTTCATGACCGTTGTAATCGTTTCTGGTTGATCGTTGAGTTTTTGTAGTGTTGACAGTGTTTGTTGACGAAGAAATTTTATCTCGCGCTTGGTAGGATCATTCAACATTAAGTAACCTTTGAGTAAAGGTAGTGCACTATTAATGTTGTCTTGGTTTTGTGTTAGTTGCAAACGATAACCTTGCTCAATTACGGGCATTAAGTGGTTTCTAATTTGCATTATGAGGGCGTTGTAAGCGATTTTCGTACTTTCATCGAGACGACTTACATTCATATTCACAAGTTCAT
>NZ_JBFSVA010000052.1:0-2353 GCF_041467655.1 Vibrio sp. 10N.247.311.49 | reverse complement strand
GAACGGCGGACTGTTAATCCGTATGTCGCAAGTTCAAGTCTTGCAAGGGGAGCCACATTCAAGAAAGCCAAGTCGAAAGACTTGGCTTTTTTTCGTTTGAACAAAAACAAACTCTATTCAATATACACATCAGCTCCTCACTAACTCTTAATCAGTCTCGATAAATTGAGTTATCTCCTTTTAGTACTCTTACTACAGCAGTTGATTCTAAGTTCTATAAAGCATATCCACTACAACAGAACCAACGCCTTATAAAGTTCATGACCCGCTAATATTCACATTAAAACAAATAGAACCAAGTCCTGTTACTTTTTTTTCTTCGAAAATTTAATCCCTATCATACTTTGATGTCTTTCTAATATCTGCCTTACACCACTTAGATTAAGATTCGATGAATTATACCTAATACTAATTATTGAATCGCTGCGCAGGGAAATATGAAACTAAAAACGCAAGCTTACTTATTATCGGGCATCATCTTGATCGCCCTGCTAGCACTGACGGCTACAGGCTTATGGACCTTAAGAGTTGCTAGCAACATGGACAACAAAGCTCGCGTAACAGAGCTGTTTAAGAGCGCATACAGCATTCTTACTGAAGTCGAAAAAATGGCGATTGATGGCACACTAGAAGAAGAGCAAGCCAAGCAACTAGCTACTCGCCTTCTACGCAACAACATCTATAAAGATAATGAATATGTTTACGTAGCCGATGAGAACATGACGTTTATCGCGACACCATTAGATCCTCAACTGCACGGAACCAGTTTTAACGACTTTAAAGATGGCGACGGCAATAGTGTTGGGCAGCTAATCCAAAGAGTACTTGGTAATCGTACTGGCGAGATCATTGAGTACACCTGGACACAAAAACTGCCAGATGGAACGATTGAAGAAAAACTGTCTATTGCAGAGAAAACGCCACATTGGGGTTGGGTTGTCGGCACTGGTATCGGGTTCAATGAAGTTAACGCTCGTTTTTGGTCTACTGCTCAATGGCAGCTATTCCTTTGTGTCGTGATTGCTGGTCTTATTCTGGCGAGCCTAATTGTATCCATTAAACGCATGCTAGCGCTTCTTGGCGGCGAACCTAAAGACGTACGAGAAGCAGTACAAGCCGTAGCACAAGGTCGAATTCAAACCTCTTTCGAAACTCAGGCAATTGACGGCAGTATCTATCACGCCGTACAACAAATGAGTAAGTCATTGGCTGAGCTAGTATCAAACCTTGACGCTTCAATGCTGGCATTAAGAGGCGAACTGCAGCGCGTAGAAGATCGCGCTGGGTCAATTGGTCAACTGACAGACACCCAACAGCAATCAACAGAGATGATCGCGACAGCAATGACCGAGATGGCCTCTTCAGCCAATAACGTAGCTGCTTCAGCTAGCGATACCGCGCGCAACACCGACGAGGCCGATAAACAGAGCCAGCATACCCAACAACTCATTCACAACACAGTAGATAACATTCAAGGCTTAGCAGGCCAACTAGGCACAGCAAGCGAAGCTGTCGCTAACCTAGATAACGATGTAAACAACATTGCAAAAGTATTGGATGTGATTGGTGATATAGCGGAGCAAACTAACCTATTGGCACTAAATGCAGCCATTGAAGCAGCTCGAGCTGGCGAACAAGGTCGTGGATTTGCTGTTGTAGCAGATGAGGTTCGTAACCTTGCAGGCAGAACACAATCGAGCACAAAAGAAATCCAATTAATGATTAATAACCTTCAAGAGGGATCTCGCAACGCAATTCAAACCATGGAAGTGTGTGCCGCGACCAGTGAAAGCACCGTAACAGAGTCTCAAAACGCCTCTGAAGCACTACAACAGATTGTTGTCGCATTAGAGTCCATTTCATCAATGAGTCATCAAATCGCAACAGCGGCCGCTGAGCAGACTCAGGTGAGCGATGATATATCGAAGCGTATCAATATGATCGAAGAGAGCGGTAACCAACTGAGCAATGTCGTAACAGAAAGTCATAACAGCACCCAAACTCTTGCCTCTCTTTCCAACGAATTAGAAGCTTGGGTTAATAGGTTTGAAGTAAAACACTAAACTCCCTAGAAAATTTTCAAATAAAAAAGCACGTTTTCATACGTGCTTTTTTTATTTCGGCGCCCATTCAGTGTAGTTAACCGTAGTTTTACTATCTTTTAGGGCATGCTAGACCTAGGTTTTTCACCCCAAATGAGCAAAAACAACCCACTAAGTATAGAAAAACATCAAACGATACTTTTTTTGCAATTTAATGTTGACCCAGAACGCGAAAACACGTTTAATACACCTCGTCGCCCGGATAGCTCAGTCGGTAGAGCAGAGGATTGAAAATCCTCGTGTCGGTGGTT
>NZ_JBFSVA010000051.1:0-2737 GCF_041467655.1 Vibrio sp. 10N.247.311.49 | reverse complement strand
CCTGACTCGCCTACATCGGGGTCTGTGATGGTCAGCTTGCCATCAGCATAGAGTGTTGTATTGCCAAGTGTGGCGATGCCTGAGTGAGCATAGTCGGGTGACATGTCGACACCCGCGCTGTTTTCGGTTATTGAACCAGTATCAACGCCAGCGATTTGGGCTTTATCGCCAACAGCCGAGAGCGTCGTTGATGCGCCAGTGTGTGTTGTACCACCATGCGCGTCTTTCACATCGTAGGTGAAGTGGACGCTGCCGTTGTAATTGTGGCTTGGAGTGAAGGTGAAGGTTCCATCGTGATTGTCTTGAATCGAGCCATGGTCAGCATGCAAATTAGCGATAGTGAGCTTACCTGCATCGTTGGCGTCTACGTCAACAGTATTAGCGATTAGCTCGGTTGCTGTGATGGTTTGAGCAAGATCTTCTTTACCGCTGTTCAGTTGCACTTCACCAGAACAATACGGACGGTCGTTATCGCCATGAACGGTGACAACAATATCGTGAGTGGTGCCATCAGCCGATTTGACGGTGACAGTATCCGTTATCGATTCACCTTGGCCGAGGTGATCAATCTTTCTACCTGTTGCGTCTTGGCCTATGGAAGCGTAGTAGCTCCAATCTCCGTTACTCTGAAGTATGACACGACCATGAGTGCCGTAATAAACGCCGGTTTGGGCATGGCTTTCACCGGAGTCTGGATCAACAATGTTCAGGTGACCATCAGTGTGTATTTCGTCGTTCCATAATTTGCCGATGTTTCCATGCATATGATCTGGTGAGCGATCATCGACGTAGCCACCAGACATTGTACCATCTGGTGCTGTATAGGTATGCCCTTCATGAACATCTCCAGTATAGACACCGCCGATAACGGCAGAATTATTAACCCCTGTAATCGTTATTGAGAGGTTTTGAGTGCTGCTCGCATTATGCTCGTCTGTGACTGTTACTGGAACAGTCAATGTCTTCGTGACACCTGATGCTAACGATTGATAGCTAGAGTGAGCAGGATCGAAGCTATAACTGCCGTCCGGATTAACCACCAAGCCATCAATCTGCGGTGCGCTGTAAGTCAAGGCCGCACCGGTATCAATATCTTGGCCAACCATTTGTCCATTTAGAACGCTTCCACCTTCAGTCACTGAGTGGGACTGAGCATTGATGGTTGGGGCATCGTTGGTACCATGAACCGTTAGCTCTATCGTGTGTGTTGTACCATCTGCTGAGCGTATAATGGCTGAATCGTGTTTAACTTCGCCTTGCGCTAAGTTCTGTATATTGCGGTTGTCGAGGGTATAGGTGTAGTGACCGTCGCGCATGAGCAGTATGTGCCCACCCAGTTTGGTGTCGTAGCCAATACCTTGATAGGTTTGTGAGCCTATATTCGGATCAAACTGTGCCTCTCCCTTATCAGGGTCTTGGATGTTTAATCTGCCGTCGTAATGCAGTTGGTAGTGGGTATCTATATAGCCGCGATCTTCAGTTACTCCCCGTAAGTCTGCATTGGCTTGTGCGTCGGTAATAATCGCGTTATCTGGAGTTGCGATAAGATCAAACTTAGCTTGAGTGCTGACGCTGCCCCCATGGCCGTCAACCACATCATAGGTGAGTCGAATCTCACCATTGAAATCTTTATCTGGCGTGAAGGTATAAGTGCCATCTTTATTATCAGTCAGGCTACCGTGTGTCGCTTGCAAATTTGTCACGTGCAATACATCGCTACTATCCACATCGCTTGCATGTGTTAGCAAGTCAGAAGCCTTGATGGTTACGGGTTGATCCTCTTTACCCGCAGGAAGCTGAGTCCACGCACTGACAATTGGTTTGTCGTTGCTGCCTTGCACATCGATAACGACTTTATGAGGGACTGTCGCTCCTGTTGAATCGGTAGCGGTGATCCAGAATGATTCAGACTGATGTTCACCAGCCGCGAGTTTATCCGCGGCACCGCCGGTTGAATTGTCTAGCTGATAGTGCCAATGACCATGCTGATCAATCGACAGCGTTCCCCATTGACCTTGGGGTTGATTGATTGCCCACGTAACGGTGTCGGACTTATCTATATCAGTCGCGATTAAGCTCCCTGTCGCATCGGGGTTTCCTGCCGTGTTCAAGCCCTGTTCGATCACCGCGCCACTTGAGGTACCTGAGATAGTAGGGCGGTCATTGGTGCCATTAATCGTCACTTTGATGGCCGACGGTGTGCCATCAACGGAAGAGACGGTAAAGGTTTCTTCGACTTTATCGCCGACGTTCAATTGATTAAACGCACTGTTGGCGGTGAATGTCCATTGGCCATTAGCACCAATGGTGAGGTTGCCGTTGGTGCCAGTAATCGAATCCGGTGTGAATGCGTTATCTGGATTATCCACGTCGGTACTGGTGAGAGCTCCTGATGTCGTTACCGCTTTGTCAGTTTCATCGATAGCGACGGTCGCACTGCTGACAGTAGCGGTGTCGTTAGTACCGTTGATTGTCACCTTGATAGTGGACGGTGTTCCATCAACAGACGACACCGTGAAGGTTTCTTCTACTTTATCGCCGACGTTTAACTGATTAAACGCGCTGCTCGCGGTGAACACCCAATGACCATTAGCATCGATAGTCAGGTCACCGTTGGTACCTGAAATAGAATCCGGTGTGAATGCATTATCTGGATTATCCACGTCAGTACTGGTCAACGTTCCTGATGTCGTTACCGCTTTATCAGTCTCATCCACACTGACTGTTGCGGTACTGA
>NZ_JBFSVA010000050.1:0-2966 GCF_041467655.1 Vibrio sp. 10N.247.311.49 | reverse complement strand
AACATAAGTTTAGCGGATGTTTGACAACCGGGGGAATCCATGTAGCCGCATTAAGGGGTGAACAACACCACCACCTAACCTAAACCATTGTGCCGTAAACACTAAAGCCAGTTCAAACCAAAACTGCCAAGCGTTGTGAATCCCTCTTGAATGCTTTGTTATATGCTGAACCCACACCTAGAAGTAACTTGGTATCGAACCGTCAAAACCAAAAGAGTCACTTGGGGCATACATGCAATTGGCCCCCTCAATTGTGATGAAGCCAAGCCTGCTATAAAACTGGTGGTCAATATCGCTATGTAAAAATATGGCTGTACAGTTCTGATTTGCGAACAAGTCTGCTTTCACAAGGTTAATCAAGTGGGAAGCATAACCTTTGCCTCGAAAGCTTTGAGGTGTAGCGAGAGAGCCTATACCAAAGCAACCGCCTTTAAGGCCAAATAAATTCTGATAGATAACGAGGGACGATAGAATTTGCTCATTTTCTATTAGCACATGCCAAGTTCCAGCTTGATACTTTTTGCTGCCACGACAAGCGGATAAATATTTTTCATAGGAAAGCCCGTCACTCCACGCATCAAAGCCGATAGCGTAAATAGCGTCAAGCTCATGAACTTTTGCTTCTCTCAAATGCATCCTTGCGACTTCCTAAATTGACTAAGGCATATAACGAATGATATGGACTCCCTCTACCTGACACTCTGCGTGCCATACTTACTTAGTACACGCTGAAGAACTGGAGGTTACTATGTCCACCATTAAAACTATTGGCGTTGACCTCGCCAAGAATGTGTTCAGTATTCACGGCGTTGATGCATATGGCAAGTGCGTCCTACGCAAAACTGTCAAAAGAAACAAACTCTTAGACACATTCGCGAAGTTACCTCCCTGCCTCATCGGTATGGAGGCGTGCTCTGGTGCACACCACTGGGCGAGGGAGCTACTGAAACTAGGTCATAACCCGAAAATTATGGCGTCCAAATTCGTTATTCCATATCGACAAAATGAGAAAAACGATGCCAATGACGCAGAGGCCATCTGTGAAGCGGTATCTAGACCCAAAACACGATTTGTCTCTATAAAAAGTGAAGAGCAACAAGCTGTGCTTTGCCTGCACCGTATTCGACAGGGGCTAATTAAAGCAAGAACGGCGACTATTAACCAGCTCAGAGGTTTGCTTTCCGAATTTGGCATTGTGATGCCGCAGGGTCGCTGCTCGGCTCAAAACACCATTGGTAGCGTCCTTGAAGATGCAGAAAATGGTTTGCCTATACTCGCTCGCGAGCTACTTAAAGATCTATCGAACAAGATTCAACACCTTAACCTAGAAGTATTGCACTATGATCGTAGAGTCTCTGCTTTAGTTCGTGAGATGGCTTCAGCCAAAGCCCTCATGGATATTCCAGGTGTCGGTGAACACAGTGCAAGTGCCATTGTCGCGACCGTCAATGACGCCAAACAATTTGGCTCTAGCCGCCAATTTGCCGCTTGGATAGGGTTGGTTCCAAGACAATACTCAACAGGTGGTCATGTTCATCTTGGTCGCATCAGCAAAAGAGGCGAAAAACATATTCGCACTCTACTTATTCATGGCGCAAGAGCAGTTATTGCACGATGTAAAGAGAAAACCGATCGCAACAGTATTTGGTTAAATCAACTCGTTGAACGACGAGGTTATAAACGAGCAGCTGTCGCCCTAGCAGCAAAAAACGCTCGTATAATATGGGCATTATTAACAACAGGAAAAGAGTACAAGATTAACTATGTAAACGGTTAACACTCACCGAGTCAAAGCAATAGCAAATGATGACAATACGACCAGACCGAGATGCCTAAACCTGTTTAATTGGGAAGTAATAAATACTGTTTAACGAATGAGGCTGGCATCAAGCGAATATCATCAAGGTGACGGAACGATTCCGATTAAACACCGAATGTAGAGCTGCTGTCCGATCCACTGTTGTCAGCGGGAGCTATTGTTGACAAAAGAGGGAGTCCATGTAGCCCAATTAAGGGGTGAACAACGCCTCCACCCAAACCTAACGCATTGTGCCATAAACACTAAATTCGAAGTAGAAGCAAAAATGCCAAGCGTTGTGAATCCCTCTTAAATTGCTTGTTATAACGCATCTTCCACTGAAGCTAACCACTTGGGAATGTTAGCCCTATACCAATTTATGTACTTTCCTTGTTCTGGGTTGTTTCGGCTATTTAAAATGTTTACAACTTCTATAACTATCCAGCACTTAGCGATAATAAGATGCTCAAGAAGCTCGGTTTTGGATAGTGCTGGGTTGTATTTGATGTATTGAGTAACAATTTCCTTGTATTCAGCGATGCTACCAAGACCGCTAACTAAAGGTGCCAAATCAATAGCTGGGCTACCTTGACCAAAACGCTCCCAGTCAAACAACACTAGGTCTCCGTTAGCTCGTGTTCCCCAGTTACCGTCATTAGTATCACCAGATATCAGCACCTTGCATTCAAAGATACTATCGGAGAGTGCCTGTATCCGTTTTATTGAAGATTCCACAACATCGGGAAGATTCAATATTTTAAGGGCATCGTCAGTAGCGAAGGCTGTCCATTCATGCTTCTTAACTTCAAAAGTCGGAGTATATTCAGAACAATGAAGGGCTGCCAATTGAGAAAATAAATCAGACTTAGTTCGTAAGTCTTTGAGCGATATACTATTTGGAATATGTTCTATGTATAGATGGTTTCTGTCTATTTTTAACAATCTTGGAGTGTTTATCCCCTTTAATTTCGGTGCGGCTGATTGGTAAAAATGTATCTCCACTTCTGATGCGCCTTGCTTGAGCACACAGTTAACCCCGCCTAAAGTCTTAATAGATACTCTAGCAGAACCCATCTTGGATAAGTCTTGTGTACTCATAGCTCTCCTGCGTTATAACGAATGACATGGATTCCCCCTACCGAGGATCTGCCACACTTATGTGGTACTT
>NZ_JBFSVA010000049.1:0-3148 GCF_041467655.1 Vibrio sp. 10N.247.311.49 | reverse complement strand
AAAATCTTCGCTAAGAGCGTTTGAGGTGGTCTGAGGGCTGTTTCTGATAGCAAACTCGCACATTTACCAAATAGTAATAATAAACACCGATTTTTGTGAGGTTGTGTTGCAACAATTTTAAAGCCGTCCTCCGCAATCTAAAACTTGCGTCAATAAGAATTAGCAATTTCGCAGTAAAACCTCGCCCGATGAGGATGATCACAGGGATATTAAGTGTTCTTTACTATAAGGATAAGGAGCGCCATTTTATAAACTAAATAGCGGCCTTGCCCCTGGTTGAATGCTGTTTTTATATACAGTATATTTGGCTGGTTTTTATTCCCGATTTATACGTTTAACGGAGCAAAATATGAGTAACACAGGTGAAGATCTAATTTTAGCTATAGAGAATAATTCAAAACTGATGCAATTGAGTAATTGCCCATCTGTACCAGTTGAATTTAGTCGTGCTGTTTACGGTTCTGTTCAGAACGATTCTGGCAATGGTTCTGTTATTGAAAATAAAGGAAATATGCAGAGTCAAATAAATACGGCTCTTGCTTTTTCCGGAGCAAACTCAGAAACAGAAGTGTGGCATTTTTTAATGGGGTCAGCTGTTCACCATTTTGTAGTTGTTCCATGGTATAAACAATCAGCGCCTCAAGGTGTTGTATACACTATTTTTATGGCTTATGAAGATAAGTACAAAGTAGATAATTATGTAAATAAGAAAAGTCCAGCTCCTACAGGGACTAAAGGTTATAAAAAGGTTTGGACAACTAGCGATTTGAGTAATATGTTTTCTGAGTTACTAACAAGTAGCGATGCTTGGGAAAGTTACTTTGGAAATGTTGGAAAAAATCAAGCAACTAAAATTACTTATTGGAAGTACAAAACAACAACTTTATCTTCTGCTATCACTAATGTTAATAATTATTAACGTACCCCAAATTAGCGTTGAGGTATGATGGTTTTTTGATCAATTAGCGTTCATGCTAAACCCTGTTATTTATGGCAAGGTAAGCATAGCGTGAGCTTGAAAAGCTCATTATTTCGGTATCCGTGGAAGCCTCCTCCTTTCCATTACGTTGGCTCTTAATACGTTATGGCGCGTAGAGAGGGGGAGGTAGTTTCACAGTAGTATTTAACGTTGCTGAATACACATTTACCATAACGACACTTAGTGCGAACCCAGATTTAGATGCAAAAAAAACCTCCCAATCGGGAGGCTTTTTCTTAGAGAGTGTCATGAAAGCTAATCTTTACTGCATTATGAGTATAGATCAGGTTTTAGATGTGTGTGATTTTGCCTTAATTTAATTTAACGGCACTTAGTGCGCACCTAACCCAATACTTTTGCTAGCGCGATGCTACTCACCGCACTAGCACTTCACAAGTAAATTTGCCATACCTGTAGTTATTGATGGTTTTCTAATTTAGAAAAGGCACTGGCAAGGTTTCCCTATCTGGCAGGGTAGTTGTCACTGTTAAAATTTAACCAGTTTGGGCGATAAAGAGTAATTGTGTCTCGTATCTCAGTAGAAAGAAAAGAAGCTATCTTGAAGAAGCTATTACCTCCCTATTCGATGTCAGTGAAAGAAGTGTCGGAAGAGGAAGGAATTAGCACTGCGACCCTGTATCATTGGCGCCAGCAACTCAGAGGTTCAGGAGCCGCCGTGCCAAATAGCAACACTTCATCAGAGCAGTGGTCTGCTCAAACTAAACTCGCCATTGTTGCCGAGACTTACTCGATGACCGAAAGTGAACTCAGCCAATATTGTCGTGAAAAAGGTCTTTTCCCTGAACAAATCCAAAGTTGGCGCAGCGAATGTATGCAAGGGTTTAAGTCGAGTAAAGAGCAGGAAGCTGAAGCAAAGAAGCAGGCTAAAGCTGACAAACTTGAAATCAAAGATTTGAAGAAAGATTTACGACTCAAAGAAAAAGCACTCGCTGAAACGGCCGCCCTCTTGGTACTAAGAAAAAAGCTGAGAGCCTTTTACGGGGAAGAGCCAGAGGACGACTAACCTCAACCGATGAAAGGCAGACCATAGTGACTCTAATCCTTGAAGCGAAGCAATGCGGATGCCGTTTACAGCTAGCTTGCCATGAAGTTCAAATTGACTTGAGAACCTATCGTCGCTGGTATCAGCAAGGAGAAGTTCAAGCTGACAAAAGGCCAAGATGCATCAGACCTGAGCCTGCTAACAAGCTGTCTCAGGAAGAGCGTGATGCGATTGTCGAGGTGTGTAACCGCTCTGAGTTCGCAAGCTTGCCTCCAACTCAAATCGTCCCGACACTGCTTGATAGAGGTGAGTATATCGCCTCTGAGTCGAGCTACTATCGAGTACTGAGTACGCAGGGGCAACTTCACAAGCGAGGTCGTCAGCGGAGCAGACAGAAGCAAGCGAAGCCAACCAGTTACACAGCGACGGACTCAAACCAAGTCTATACGTGGGATATCACTTACTTACCTTCAAAGGTTCGAGGCCAACACTATTACCTGTATGTCATTGAGGACATCTACAGTCGAAAAATTGTTGGTTATGAAGTGTATGAGCATGAATGCGGTGAGCTAGCGTCACAACTTCTGCAACGAACGTTGATGCGAGAGCAGTGCTTCAATCAAGCACTGGTTCTTCACTCAGATAATGGTGCGCCGATGAAGTCGTTGACGTTCAAAGCAAAAATGGAAGAGTTAGGTATTACTTCATCGTATAGTCGCCCAAGAGTCAGTGATGATAACCCGTCTGTTGAGTCATTGTTCCGCACGGTAAAGTACATGCCAAGCTGGCCAACAAAGGGCTTTGAAACAATCGACAGTAGTCGAAGTTGGGTTGAAGCCTTCGTACGCTGGTACAACACGGAGCACAAGCACAGTAAGCTGAATTATGTCACGCCTTCAGAGCGTCACAATGGAAAAGATAAAGAGATCTTGAAGCGCCGAGCGGAGGTACTACTCGCTGCAAAAGAGCTAAACCCTGAACGCTGGCCTGGTGATATCAGAAACTGTGAACCTGTTGGTGACGTTCACCTAAATCCAGAAAGAGAAGCTGCTTAATAAGTAAGCAAATGATGACAACTACCTTGAAAAACACCGTTATTAATCAATAAAGAACCACACGTAGGAATAGTTAGATTCATATTATTTCTCCCCAAAAAGACCATAAAT
>NZ_JBFSVA010000048.1:0-4330 GCF_041467655.1 Vibrio sp. 10N.247.311.49 | reverse complement strand
AACCCATCAACATAAGTTTAGCGGATGTTTGACAACCGGGGGAATCCATGTAGCCTCATTAAGCGGACAAAAATGGTTGGCTAAAATCGCGAAGCGACGGCCAACTGTTTTTGTTCCGTTTAAATGACTTGTTATAAGGCACTTTCGTCAATGATTCTGAACTGCTTCGGTACTAAAAATGCCAGTATGACTGCCAAAATTAACATCATTATCACTCGTATACTCACTGAGGGAATCAACGATTCAAGTAATGTAAAACTCAGCGCTGATGAACCGCCAACAAACATGCCTAAATAGGAGCGTCTTGGTGTCCATTCGATCAAAGCTGAACATTGGGTACAGCGATACTTTGTCCTATTTCCACTAAATAAAAACCAACTAAGTGAAATCTTCTGTTGACAATTAGGGCACTCTCTATTCTTCATACTAAATCAAACTCCATGTGACTTATAACGCCTGCTTAAGCGGACTAAAATAGTGGGTTAAAATGTGTAGCGAAGCGAAACCTAACCCACTGTTTTAGTTCCGTTTAAAGCTCTTGTTAGCCGATCAACTTATAAGAGAAAACAAACTCTTTATCTGGCTTACTGCTTAGCATATTAAACAATATGTCAAAGTCGGTTGCATCTTCCTGATGAGCACGCCAAATTGCTGAAGTATCACCTAAAGTGAGAGCTAATTGGTCTGCCATTGTTAATTGAACTTTACGAGATTTATTTATAGTATCAACAATATGAAATAGGTCGCCAGATATAACTTTAAGCGCCATCTGCTCTTGATTCTTACTAGTAGAAGAACGAATATGCTCTAATGCTTTCGAACTCACTTTGACTGATATAAGACTCATAAATACCCCTTAGAAACAATATTACATATCGGATTAATAGATTCGGCTAACGCCTGCATAACACGTTTGCTACGATACAGACTTAGTTGAATTTTACTGCCTTAATCACTGAAGCTAAAGGCAAACTGACAACGCCGAGTGTAGCAAATCGTGTTGATGCATTTGTTATACGAATTGCTTTGCTAGTACGCAATAATCATAATATGAATCTGTATGAGTCCATTTCATGCCTCTCATTGGTCCATTTGCCACCATTGATGCATAGGTACTTTGAACGAAAAAATTTCGGTGAATAAGCTCTACAGCATCGTTATATTTTGAATGAAAACATTGATTACCGTCGGTTATAATCTTAAGTTCAAGATAGTCTTTATCATCATCCAAACTTTCGTAAAATTCAATAAATGCATTAAGCGTTGAGTCACTGATTTGTGCAAAAGACCGAGCTGCTGGAATTAGGAAATCTGTATTATTCCAATGGTCTTTATAGATTAGCGCCAATGCTTTAACTCCAATTTTCGAGTTCGTTTGACGGACTGTTTCTAATGCTGCATATAAACAATTTGAATAATCTTCGTTATCTGAAACTAATTCAATGAACTCCAGATCAATTTCAGCCGTTGAACAAAAATCCTCAAAACGTTTTTGGAGATGTCTCCCATAAAAAGTTTCAGCAAATTTTCCAATAAGGCTAATTCCTGGAATACCTACATCTTGAGCTAATTGAGCAATTTCATTACCAGCTTGTACTATTTCTTTTCCCCACTCAACTTTCTTATTCATACTTAAAATTACCCCTTTATTCGTATAACGCCAAATTAAGGTGTGAACAACGCCAACAACCCTACCTAAAGCATTGCGCCATAAACACTAAACTTGCTTGAAGTGAAAGCGCCGAGCGTTGTGAATCACTCTTAAATTTATTGTTATATGCGTGGTGACATTGGCGCGAAAGGTATTTCGCATATTTTCAAGTAAGGCCCCTCACCAAAAGGAGACTCTGCTAATTCAATTTCTCCATGCGACGTATAAACGTCAAACAGAGCATTACTTTCCACCAAATCACCTTCAAGCTCAATGACTCTATCATTTGCGCTACTACACCCTCCACGCTGCCCTCGTTTGAAGGCTAAATACATTTCGTGCATCGACTTAACTGCAAGCGCACAATGAATCTGTTCATGACGATAGAGCTTCTCAAGATATGGACGAAACTCCTCAGCTGACTCATCTGAAGTCTTAGGCATTTCGAACTTCGGAAGTGTATAGGTAACTTCAAGCTCAAATTCATGAATTTCGCAAGAATCATCATCCGTATGGAAGTCGTATTTCCACGCGGTGTAACCGTCAAAGCCTTCATTTACGAGAAACTCAGGTCTAGCGTTAAATGAACGCTCAATTTCTTCAACACTATTCCCGCTAATCTCATACACTTCAAACTTTTTCTTGAAGGGAAAGTCTAGCTTGACGTCAGCATTAGCCTGACTAAACGCCATTAAGCAATATATTGAAAGTACTACTTTTTTCATCATCATCCTTGAAGCATATAACGCCTGCATAACACGTTTGCTACGATACAGACTTAGTTGAATTTTACTGCCTTAATCACTGAAGCTAAAGGCAAACTGACAACGCCGAGTGTAGCAAATCGTGTTGATGCATTTGTTATACGAATTGCTTTGCTAGTACGCAATAATCATAATATGAATCTGTATGAGTCCATTTCATGCCTCTCATTGGTCCATTTGCCACCATTGATGCATAGGTACTTTGAACGAAAAAATTTCGGTGAATAAGCTCTACAGCATCGTTATATTTTGAATGAAAACATTGATTACCGTCGGTTATAATCTTAAGTTCAAGATAGTCTTTATCATCATCCAAACTTTCGTAAAATTCAATAAATGCATTAAGCGTTGAGTCACTGATTTGTGCAAAAGACCGAGCTGCTGGAATTAGGAAATCTGTATTATTCCAATGGTCTTTATAGATTAGCGCCAATGCTTTAACTCCAATTTTCGAGTTCGTTTGACGGACTGTTTCTAATGCTGCATATAAACAATTTGAATAATCTTCGTTATCTGAAACTAATTCAATGAACTCCAGATCAATTTCAGCCGTTGAACAAAAATCCTCAAAACGTTTTTGGAGATGTCTCCCATAAAAAGTTTCAGCAAATTTTCCAATAAGGCTAATTCCTGGAATACCTACATCTTGAGCTAATTGAGCAATTTCATTACCAGCTTGTACTATTTCTTTTCCCCACTCAACTTTCTTATTCATACTTAAAATTACCCCTTTATTCGTATAACGCCTGCATAACACGTTTACTACCAAACAATTATACTTAATATTGACGCCTTAAAACGAGAAACACCCGGCAAACTGAGATTGCCGAGTGTAGTAAATCGTGTTGATGCAATTGTTAGGCTCTACATTTCGTATAAGCTTAATCCCATAGATGCACCAATAATGTACCAAATTCTCTGCCAGAAAACATGAACTAGTTCACTGCCAACATATGAAGTTTCTTCATTACCATGACGTAGTAATTTACCGTTAGCCAAGTATTTGAAACTATAAGATCCATGCTCTCTGTCACTTAATTCATCAGGAAGAACAGCACGAAGAGGTTTTATATATACAGGGTCATCAGCGATTAAAATAAACTCATCAAACAAGTGTGAGAAACTTTCCATATGCTCACCTAATTCTAATGTATACCATTCTTTTGAAACAGTATTAATTCTCACTTCACCCTTTTTATACTCTTTAATTGAACCATCTAAATGCTTTATTTCATGCTCATCTTCTGGTGGGTGGAAGACAAACGCTGTGATGAACGATTTTTCATGCAACCATTCAATCGCATGAGGAATGAGCTCATCAATGCTTACAGGCTTTAATGTTTTATCAGGATTTATCTTTTTAAAAAAAGAAAGTGCCTTAGCTGTTTCTCGATAGAGAAATGGGTAATCAATATACATTACACGGTATTTAGCAGGAGCTCTTTGCATTCGCTCTATGTATATTTCTCTAACTTCTGCAACGCATGATTGAGGGTTGCGATTTATTTCACGCCCAGTAAACCTAATTACCGTGTAGCCCGCTCTAGAAAGGTAGCGTTGTCTTATTGCATCTTTTTCTAATTGTTCTTTTGTTGAGTGGTATTCATGTCCATCTAATTCGATTATTAGCCGAGCGTCTTTTAAAATAAAATCAACGCGGAAACGACCATGTTTTTCTTTATCACCAAACCAATGCTCAGCTTCTATAGCATTTGCTAAGTCACCTAGTTCCTTACTAAATTCCTTCTCAATATATGATTGTCCTCTGTCCTTGTACCAACTAGGCGGAGTTTGGGGTTGACCTGGATATTTCATGTTTACCTCGATTCATGAGTGGGGCCTAACGAATGACATGGATTCCCCCTACCGAGGATCTGCCACACTTATGTGGTACTTAAATGCATCGGAGGCACCA
>NZ_JBFSVA010000047.1:0-6245 GCF_041467655.1 Vibrio sp. 10N.247.311.49 | reverse complement strand
TTCACAATAATTCATCAATCTTAATTAGATCACATTTTTACTTTAATTGGTATAAAGACACCGAACCCCTGCACTTCATGCTATTCCGGCACATATCAGAAAGCCTAGTCTGACGACTAGGCTTTCGTCGTTTCCTGCGTATGTGTTTTGGGTTTTAGTAGTAGATCCTTATCGCTAGCTATGAAGTACTTCTCTATATATCGGGAGGTGCTGCTTGGGAATATAGGTGGTCACTTCTAACTCTTAAGCTAAATAGAGCAGAGCACTAATCTGATTGTTTTACTATGTGAAATTCTCTATCGCGTACGTACTTCGCCCTAAGGAGTGAGACTTTATTGCTTGAATACGTAAAGGGTAATTGTCGATTATGTTCGTATTGGTACTCGTTTAGCTGCTATCTAAACCATACCTGATACACGTATCTGGAACCCTGAGACTGACTAAGGAAAAGGTAGGATGCTTAACACTTCAAGCTATCACACTCACTGTGCATAAATAGAGATGTTGATTCGAAAGACCATCAAACAAACCTAAATAGCTATCTCGTAGATACAAAAACGCCTAGCGTTTGCTAGGCGTTGATAAATAGTGTCTCTAATACATCGACTACAGTATTTGCTTAAGCACCCTATCGGCTTTCACACGAGTGATCTTACGAATCAACTTCTGAACTTCCATCGGGTAGCTCTCTACCTTGTCTAACTGCTTATAAGTACAGATAAGCTGAGTGTGTTGAAGGATGTTATCCACTTCAGCCTGAAACTTGTCTGTTAGGTGATGGTAGTTATCTTGGATAAAGATACCGTTCTCTAGATCCAACTTCCATGCGCGTGGATTTAGATTATTACCTGTTAGTAGCATGTAGCGCTTATCTACCCAAATGCCCTTTAGGTGGAAGCTATTGGAATCGTGTTGCCAAAGTCGAATTGATAGATTACGGCTAGCAATATGAGCTTCATTCGCTTTAGCGAAACGGCGTAAGTTCAGTTCGTAAAGGTATGGCAAACCACCAATCGTTTTAAACTCTTCTTCTGGTGAGATAAAGAAATCATTCGCTGTCTTATCACCAACAACAATGCTGACCTTTACGCCACGCTTAAGTGCTTTCTTCACTTCTTTAGCTAGGCTAGGTGGGAAGTTGAAGTAAGGTGTGCAGATGAAGATTTCATCTTTAGCTTGAGCGACGAGTTGGTTGATTCCCTGATTCAGACGGTTACGTCTTTTACCGATACCAACCAATGGTGTTACAGCCACTTGCTCTGCTGAAACCTCTTGCCCTTCGAATTGATACTGAGACCTTGCCAATGATGCTCGAAACTGACGAATCGCTGGTTTCAGTTCTTTGGTCGCAGGCTTGTTCTTATCAGCCAGGTCATAAACAGCGCTGTCCGCAACCATCTGTTCGTGTACGTAGGCAAACATTGAGTCAGCAAGAGCTGCATTGTTTAAAACATGGTAACGATCAAAGCGATAGCGGTCATGGTAATTCAGATAGATATTGTTAAGGCTTGCACCGCTGTATATCACGCTATCATCGACGATAAAGCCTTTTAAGTGCAATACGCCAAAGACTTCTTTGCCGCGAACGGGAATGCCATAGACAGGCACAGAATGTTGATATTTCTCTGCGAACTCTTTATACATGGCTGCATTGCCTTCAGAAGACTCTGCGCCAATCAATCCACGCTGCGCCCGGTGCCAATCGACACAAACGCTCACGTCTAATTCTGGATTCTTTTGCTTTGCTTCATATAAGGCAGTCAGGATCTCACGGCCAGCCTCATCATCTTCAAGATACAAAGCGACTAAACTAATACGAGTCGTTGCGCGAGATATTTCATCAAGTAGGCGAGTTCGAAACTCTTGCGCTGATAGTAGTACTTCAAACTTGTCAGGATTCTGCGCTATGGTTGGCAACTGTATGAATGGATTCCTACTGGCAATCATATTGACTGTTTTACCTTAAAAATATGCAAAATTGCGAACCTTTAATTTTACCAAAGGGATAGCACCAAATACTAGATAATCGAGGCATTCTCTAACAATTTTGCTGATAATGCATAGGAATGAGATCTTTTCCGCTATTCGAATAGCGCTCGTATAAAACTCTTAAACCATTTGGTAGATCTTTAGGGTCTACTTGTACGAATTTGTGTCGCGCGTAAAAATTGGTGAGATGAGCGTACGCAAAGCAGTAATCATCTTCCGTAAGCGTATGTTGCGCACAATAATCCATAAGCTGGGAGCCTAATTGCTGACCACGATGTTGTTTTGATATCGCCATACCGGTAAGTAAGCGATTATTTTCTATTGTACGAAAACGCACGACACCGCACAGTTCGTTATTCAGCAATAACGAATAGATCAGTTCACTCTTATTCGCTTTTCCCGTTGGGTAATGTTCTTTATAGAAACGTTTAACTAGGGGAACCTTTACTGGGTCTAATTGAGTAATGATGACATTGTTCATTCAGTCACTGCGCCATTGGTTTATCTGCTGTAGAATGACCGCAGTGTAAGTTAATTGAATATCGCCATGCAATTCCATCTCAATGCTAGTTTAAAAAATGTTCATACTTTTTCCATCGATCAGACGTGTGATGCGTTGGTTGAAGTCACCACTACCGAAGAACTTATTTCGCTTTACAAAGACCCTAAATGGTCAGCTTTGCCTAAGTTAATACTGGGTAAGGGCAGTAATATGCTTTTTACTGAGCACTTCGCTGGCCTGGTCATCGTGAATAAATTAGCCGGGATTGAGCTGGCCGAGACGGACAGTCATCACCTACTGCATGTGAGTGGTGGCGAGGATTGGCCTAGTTTGGTTAAGTGGAGTGTCGATAAAGGGCTGGGTGGTCTAGAAAATCTAGCAATGATACCCGGTTGTTCAGGCTCTGCTCCGATTCAGAATATTGGTGCGTACGGCGTTGAACTGCAAGATATATGCAAGTATGTTGATATCCTATGTCTGGATACTTATACAGTTAAGCGATTAAGCAAGGAAGAGTGTCTCTTTGGTTACCGAGATTCTATTTTCAAACATGCTCTCTACGGTAAAGCGATTGTTGTTGCGATTGGTTTAACGTTGCCGAAAGAGTGGGAGCCATGCAATCACTATGGCCCGTTAAAAAGCCTAGCAGCCGATACGCTCTCCCCTCGCACTATATTTGATGAAGTGTGTGCTATCCGTTCAAGTAAGCTGCCAGACCCTAGAGTACAAGGGAATGCGGGTAGCTTCTTCAAAAACCCTGTGATCACCAAAGATCATTTTGATCGCTTGTTAGCTCTATATCCAAATATGGTTGGTTATGAGAGTAATGACATGATCAAAGTTGCTGCTGGCTGGCTGATTGATCAATGCCAGTTCAAGGGTGTGACAGAAGGTGGCGCTCAGGTTCACCCCAACCAAGCATTGGTTATTATCAATTATGATGAGGCTTCTGCTGTGGATATCCTTAAGCTTGCAGAGCGAGTGCGCCAGTCCGTTTTGAATAAATTCGATATTCGATTGGAACATGAAGTGCGCTTTATGGGACGAGACTGCGAGACAAACTTGGATAAGGCTTTGGAGTCATTGGCATGAGAGAGCACAGTACCAAGCTTGCACTATTGAGATGTCTTGCTGACGGTGAGTTTCATTCAGGTGAAGACCTAGGTGAAATGATTGGCGTATCACGAGCGGCTATCAGTAAGCACATTAAAGGTATTCAAGAGTGGGGTTTAGATATCTACCGAGTACAAGGCAAGGGTTACAAACTAGCCAGTCGTTTGGATATGCTTGACCAAGACAAATTGTCTGCAGTTAGTCGCGATGCTTCTCTTGAACTCATTCCCATCATAGGTTCTACAAACCAACACCTATTAGAGCGCACTAACACCCTCGAATCGGGTTCTGTCTGTATTGCTGAATATCAAGCTGCGGGTCGTGGACGCCGTGGACGAGAGTGGGTATCACCATTTGGTGCAAACCTCTATCTTTCAATGTATTGGAGACTCGACGCGGGGATGGCTGCCGCAATGGGCTTAAGCCTTGTGGTTGGTGTAGCTGTTGTTGAAGCTTTGGAAGAGATGGGCGTAGAAGGTGTAAAGCTTAAATGGCCGAACGACCTTTACCACAATGACAAGAAGCTTGCAGGTATCTTGGTCGAGCTGTCAGGACAGTCTGGCGGCGCTGCGCATATTGTGATTGGTTTAGGGCTAAACCTATCCATGGATCCAACAACATCAGGTATTGGCCAGCCATGGACTTCCCTTAAAGAAGTGTGTGATGGGAAGGTGCCAGACCGTAACCAGTTAGCGCAGGCTCTGATCAATGCTTGGGATAAGTCACTTGTCGACTACGAGTTGAAAGGAATGTCCAATTTTTTAGAGCGTTGGAACCGCTTGGATAATTTCTTAGGTCGCAATGTTAGATTGATCATTGGACCTAGAGAAATTGAAGGTGTTGTTCAAGGCATCGATGAACAAGGTGCTGTATTGCTCAAAACTGAGAATGGTGTCGAGAGCTATATTGGTGGCGAGATATCGCTAAGAAAAGGCGACTAAGGCGTTACTATTTTCTTAGTAACACTTCTTCAACCATATGATCTGCGCCTTTACGTAGAATCAGGTGAGCCCTTTCTCTTGTCGGAAGGATATTTTGTTCAAGGTTCAAGCCATTAATTGAACTCCAGATACCTTCTGCTTTGTCCAATGCGGCTTGGTTCGATAATTTAGTGTAATGACTAAAGTAAGAGCCAGGCTTAGTAAACGCGCCATCGCGGAATTTCATAAAGCGATTGACGTACCATTCTTTGATTTGTTGGCTATCAGCGTCAACATAGAGTGAGAAATCAAGGAAGTCTGAAATAAACACGCGATGTGGCTCGTGTGGATAATTCATTCCGGTTTGTAAAACATTAAGCCCTTCAATAATAAGCACATCTGGTAGGTCGACGCACTTAACGTCATCAGTAATATTGTACGTAAGATGCGAGTAAACAGGGGCTGTGACATTTCTCTTGCAAGCTTTTACATCCGAAACAAAGTTCACTAAACGCTTGATATCGTAAGATTCAGGAAAGCCCTTTTTGCTCATCAACCCTTTCTCTTCTAACACCTCGTTTGGATATAAAAAGCCATCGGTTGTCACTAGTTCAACTTTTGGGTGGTTTTCCCAGCGAGAGAGTAGGGCTTTAAGCAGACGCGCAGTGGTACTTTTGCCAACAGCTACGCTACCCGCAATACCGATGATAAAAGGTGGCGCTTTCTCTTTCTTATCTAGAAATTGGTGGAGTACCGAGTTTCTATTCTGTCTGGCTGCCACATAGAGGTTCAATAGACGAGATAGCGGTAGATAGATCTCTACTGCCTCTTCCATTGTGAGCTTTTCATTGATGCCTTGAAGCTCTTTTAAGTCGCTCTCAGAAAGTGTCATCGGAACTAAATTCCTTAGCTCAGACCAACGTTCGCGGTCAAATGACATAAATGGGCTCATACAAAACTCTATAGTGGATAACAAAACAAGTGCATGGAAAATACATCAAGCGATAGATAAATAAAATATCTTCCTGTACTAGATGCGGGTTAAAGACGTAAACCTTGAGCTAAATAGCCGTATGTAGGAGTTTGGTAAGAGAATTTTGCACTTTTTTTCAATTTACTATTGCAAGGTGGAAAATCATTCAATAAAATGCGCCCCACTTGTGCCGACTTAGCTCAGTAGGTAGAGCAACTGACTTGTAATCAGTAGGTCACCAGTTCGATTCCGGTAGTCGGCACCACTTTCTCCCTTCCTATAAGGCAAGCGAGAGAAAGCTCAAAATTTGGAGAGGTTCCCGAGTGGCCAAAGGGAGCAGACTGTAAATCTGTTGGCACTGCCTTCGATGGTTCGAATCCGTCCCTCTCCACCATATTCTAAAGGTTAAATAGCTCAAACAGAGTTACGTGTTGCGTGCATCGTATAATGGCTATTACCTCAGCCTTCCAAGCTGATGATGCGGGTTCGATTCCCGCTGCACGCTCCAACTCATTTTGTGTGCTGATATAGCTCAGTCGGTAGAGCGCACCCTTGGTAAGGGTGAGGTCCCCAGTTCGACTCTGGGTATTAGCACCAGTCTAAAGCTTCTTCTCCTTTAATAAAGAAAACCATTTTTTTTGGTTGCGTGGTCTTATTTTAAGCCACCTAATCCGTACCTAGAGGGACACCCCATGTCTAAAGAAAAATTTGAACGTACGAAACCGCACGTAAACGTTGGTACTATCGG
>NZ_JBFSVA010000046.1:0-10803 GCF_041467655.1 Vibrio sp. 10N.247.311.49 | reverse complement strand
CGTTAGTGCCGTTAATCGTCACTTTGACCGTTGACGTTGTGCCATCAATAGACGACACCGTGAAGGTTTCTTCAACTTTATCGCCGACGTTTAATTGGTTAAACGCACTGTTGGCGGTGAACGACCAATGACCATTGGCATCAATAGTCAGGTCACCGTTGGTGCCAGTAATTGAATCCGGTGTGAATGCATTATCTGGATTATCTACGTCGGTACTGTTCAATGTTCCTGATGTCGTTACCGCTTTGTCGGTTTCATCGATGGCGACGGTCGCACTGCTGACAGTAGCTTTATCATTGGTGCCATTGATCGTCACTTTTATGGTCGACGGTGTGCCATCGATGGATGACACCGTGAAGGTTTCTTCGACTTTATCGCCGACGTTCAATTTATTAAACGCGCTGTTGGCGGTGAACGCCCAATGACCATTGACATCAATGGTGAGGTCGCCATTTGTGCCTGCAATGGAACCTGGCGTGAAGGTATTGTCTGGGTTATCCACGTCAGTACTGGTTAGCGTACCTGAAGCCGTTACCGCTCTGTCGGTTTCATCTATACTGACCGTTGCTGTACTGACCGTCGCTTTATCGTTGGTGCCATTGATATAAACATTAAGTTCAAATACCGATCCATCTTTTGTATGTATTTTAAAGCGCTCGGTTAGCGTGTCGCCATTATTCAGTTGTTCTATATTCGGATTGTTATTGTTAGCAATGTAAGACCAAGTGCCTTGACTCGTAAGTTTTAATTCGCCATAAGCCCCATGTAGATTCTCAGGCAAAAATGTTGATTCGTTGAAGTCTTTATCATCAACATGTAATTGACCGCCGGTATGTAAATGGCCATTTTGCACATTTACATCCTCATATATGGTTTTCCCCAGTCCCGAAGGAGGTGCACTAATATTTGCCTTTGAGGGGAGGTGTGGAGATTGACTGCTTACTACTGGATTATCATTAGTGCCTCTCACGTTGATAGTTACGTTGTGAGGTGTACCGTCGGCAGAGTGAACAGTGACGATGTCTGTCGCAGTTGAACCTTGGCCAAGTCTTTGAACTACTGGGTTATTGTTGTCTAAACTGTATGTCCACGCACCGTCTTTGGTGATGCTTAGCGTACCGAAATTACTAGTCACTTGTGAGGCTTGAAAGTGGTCCTCTCCAAGATCAGAGTCCGTTACCGAAAGCTGCCCTTGAACTTGTGTCGTTAAATCTTCAGTTAACGTGCCAGCATCCACACCCGTAATTACGGCATTGTCGTCGTTTCCGCCAATCGTCATATCGATCGTTTGCGGTGTGCCATCTTTGGTGTGAATTGTGAAACTTTCATGCAGTGAAGTGGCTGCGGTTAAAGCTTGAACGTTAGAGAGCGAGTTATCAACTTGATACTGCCAGTGTCCATCAGCATCGATAGTTAATGAACCATATTTACCTGAGATAACTTCCGGCTTCAACGAACTTTCATTTTGATCAGGGTCTATGACATCAATTTTACCGTTGGCATGTAACAAGCCTTGTGAATCAATATTATGATCTTCTGTGACAACGCCAGTTAAGTCTCCTGAAATACTTGGCGTATCTTGTTTACCTGTGACCGGAACTTGAACAATGACACTCGAGCCGTTAGATAGATGCAACAAGAAATGGTCAGTGCCTTGTTGGTGCTGGTTTAACAGGATGTATTGAGGAGAATTTGGATTCAATACGAATGTGTATTGACCATTTGCATCAACATGAAGCTCTCCGTAGGTACCTTTTATGACTTCTGGCATAAAGGTGACGGGTAAAGCGGGTGTCGTCGGCGCATTTGAATGAGTCGGCTGACCGTTACTTCCTGAGGAGATAGTCGGCATCGATACCGAAGGAATGTAATGGACTTGCGGGTGAGAAAGCGTCGACAAATGATGAGAAGGAACCAAGTGAGAGCTCGAACCATGGGCGGCATGACTTGCACTTAAGGTGGAGTTTACGTCGCTGTCACTCGTCTGAGCTTCTTGGAGAGCAACCGCTGATGAGTCCGCCTTGCTATGGTCATCGGTGACATCTTTTTCGGTCACGTTATTTGCGGTTACTCGATCTGCAGCGTCGCTGGAATTGTCTATACTTTCCGCAGCAGCGTGTTTAGCCAATGATGGCAAAATCATCATGAGTGACTGAAAAAGTGGGATATTCACTTTTAGATGTGAATGCAGTCTGCGCTTCTTTTTTTGTGTTGGTTTCTTTTGTTCTAGCTTGTTACTTTTCTTATTTTTGATTTCTGTATTTTTCTTGTTTGCTTCGACGTTTTTTTTGTTAGCCATTTTTATCATCCGTGAATCGTGGTTGCACTATCTTAAGTAAAATACACAGATAGAGGTTTCGCTAGCTAATTGGATAATTTTTAAAGAAAAAACTGCAAAGTCGAAGAATTATCTCATTTTGATGAAAGAGAGGATGAATACTTTTTCAACGGTCAGGCAAATATCGGCACAATGGCATTGACCTTACCCTAAGGGTAACGTTTATAGTTGCGGTGTAAATTCAAAGGTAAGCTATGACAAACACATTCCGAAAAACTTGGATTATTGTTTTCAGCATCATTGCGATGTTGATGTCTAGCTATGCCTCAAGCTCCTCAGCCTTGATGACTGAAGTAATGATGATGGAAATGGGGTCGAGCAAGTCGGCTTGTTACCACAGCGATACTTCGGTTAATGATTCAATGGCGGGGTGTCATGTGATGAGTGAAGAAGTACACGCTGAAGACTCTAACATGAGTGCCCATGCTTTGATGGCTCAATGCGATATGTCTTCAATGAGCGAAGACGGCAGTCCGATGATGGGTAACCATTGTTCGAGTGCCGATTGCTGTGCCTCAATGTGTTCTGCAAGTCCCTATCCAATCCAGGCTGTTCAAGCCGTTGATCAACTTTCCTTTTCATTAGCTCGTTTTCAATCGGTCACGATTGGCCAGAAAGTCGCACGCGCTCAATCTTTGCTACGCCCACCTTCCGCATAAATCTATATCTAAAAATACAGCTATATCAGTTAGATAAATCTGATAAGCCATTCTTTTTTATGCGCTAATTAGCGCTAGATATGGACATTCATTGTGAATATGAAACCAACAACCTCTGTGTTTGTCATGAACATGAGCTTAGTGGTTGCTGCTGCCTTGCCTATGGCCTTGTTTTCAAGTGCTACGCTCGCGGCTACCACGGCGTCAGCTTCAAATGCTCAACACATTTCAGCACATGACCAAGCAAGCTCGACGCAGCAACTCAATACACTGATTGAGATTGCTTTAAGCGAAGATGGAAATCGCAAACAGTACTTTGCTCAGTCTCAAGCGATGCGAGAAACGGGCATTGCCAGCTCGACCTTAATGGACCCGAAATTGAAAGTTGGATTTGGCGGTTTGCCTGTCGATAGCTTTCAATTCGACGAAGACCCGATGACCAATATATCGGTAGGGCTGATGCAGCAGTTTGAGCGTGGCGATACGCTTAACCTTCAACAAAAAAAGGCAGGCCAACAGGCAGATGCTTTAGCTTTGCAGGTGCAAGCAAGAGAATTGACGGTTGCGAATAGCATGACGCAGCTTTGGCTTAAGTTAGGTTATCAGCAAAAGGCTGAGTCGGTGATTCGTCAAAATCGTCGTTTGTTGGTTGAGCTTGAAAACTATGTACAAACCAATTACTCGATTGGTAAAAGCGAAGCGCAAGATCTGCTTAATGCTCAGCTCCAAGTGAGCAAGCTTGATGAGAAACTTCAGGCAAACCAGCAGGTTCAGCGTCGTCTAATCTCTCAGCTTTCTGAATGGTTGGGTTCTGATTGGCTAGGCTCTCAGGCTCTTGATTCTCAGGGCACACTGAATGCAACTAACCAAATCGATTGGTCATTGTTGGAAAGCAAATTAGCGACCAATATCGATTCAACCAAGCACTACCAGCTACTGACTGACCATCCTTTGGTTAAGATCTCCGATGTCAGTATTTCCTCTAATCAAACTCAGGTTGAGTTAGCCGAGCAAGCTTATACCCCACAATTTGGGGTGGAAGTGATGTATGCACACCGTCAAGCCAATAACATGGCGGGTGAACCAGCTTCTGATCTGGTGAGTGCTTATCTGACAGTCGACATCCCGCTGTTTACAGGGAACCGACAAGATAAAAACTTATCGGCTGCTCAGTATCAAGTTGGTGCGGCTAAATCTCAAAAAGACACCTTATTTTCCCAAATGAACGCGCAAGTGAACGCATTGCTGGTGGACAGAACAAATCTGATCCAGCGATTAGATCGCTATCAAACGTCCTTGCTTCCTCAAACCGCAGCCCAAATCAGCGCGGTTGAGAGGGGCTATCAAAACAATACCGCTCAGTTTAACGATGTCATTTTAGCAACGACCGATGAGCTGGCGCTTAAGTTAGAGCAACAACGTTTGATCACCGATCTCAACATCGTTAACAGCAAACTGGCGGCGTTAGTCAGTGGCTTTGAATACCAAGTAAACCAACCACAACTCAATTCAAGCGCAACTAAACACACAGCCAATCAATAAGGGAATAGACAATGAGTTCAGTAAAAGTAGCAACAATCGCTTTATTGGTCGGTGGTGCATTGGGTTTTGGTGTGAATCACTTTGTCGTTGGGTCAGCACATAACATGTCAGCAATGGCAACGAGTACAGGCGCCGAAGTAAGTAAACAAACCAAGGATGAGCCTTTGTATTGGGTAGCTCCGATGGACCCAAATTATCAGCGTGATAAGCCGGGCCAGTCGCCAATGGGGATGGATCTTATCCCTGTGTATGCAGACGATGTGAACGGCGGAGCTAAAGATAAGCCCGGAACCGTGTTTATTGATTCTTCCGTGGAAAATAACCTTGGCGTGAAAACCGCACAAGTCACACGAGAAGCGCTATCACCGCGCATTGAAACCGTGGGTTATGTGGCGTTCGATGAAAGTACATTGTGGCAAACCAACGTAAGAGCAGCTGGTTGGGTTGAGAAGCTCTACATCAACGCAGTGGGTGAGAAGGTAAACAAAGGTGATGTACTTTTCACACTCTATTCTCCAGAGCTTGTTAAAGCACAAGAAGAGTTGATCAGTGCTTATAAAACGGGTCGTAAAGGTTTGATCAAGGGCTCGACTGAACGCTTGGTCACCCTAGGTGTAGATAAAGCGCAGATACGATCCATCGCTCGTAAAGGGAAAGCCTCGCAAACCATCGAAATCAAAGCGCCTGCGGATGGTGTCATCGCTAGCCTGAATATTCGAGAAGGTGGTTATCTTTCACCTGCACAAGCGGTGATCAGTGCTGGCCCATTAGGCGAGGTATGGGTTGATGCTGAGGTGTTTGAGCGCCAAGCACACTGGATCTCGTCAGGCAGCAATGCGGTGATGACGCTAGATGCCATTCCCGGCAAAGAGTGGTTGGGTAATGTCGATTACGTGTACCCAATCCTTGACCCAAAAACTCGAACCTTGCGCGTTCGTTTGAAGTTCTCCAATCCAAATGGCGAGCTTAAGCCAAATATGTTTGCAAATATTGCGCTGAAACCCATTAGTGATGAAGCGGTTCTTACTATCCCAAGATCTTCGGTGATTCACTCCGGTGGTATGACTCGAGTGGTGATGTCAGAAGGTTCTGGCAAGTATCGCTCTGCTCGTATTGAGGTTGGTCGTGAAGCTGGCGAAAAAATAGAGGTGCTTCAAGGGCTAGAGCAAGGTGAGAGTATTGTCACTTCTGCACACTTCATGTTGGATTCTGAATCGAGCCAATCAGCTGATCTGTCACGCATCAATGGTGTTGAGGAAGAAGCGGAAACCGTATGGGCAAACGGTGAAATTTCCGATGTTATGCAAGGCAGCCGTATGGTGACGATTAACCATCAGCCTGTTCCAGAATGGGATTGGCCGGGCATGGTGATGAATTTCACCTTTGTGGAAGGCTTGGACATGAGTGACGTGCAACGTGGTAAGGCAATTGACTTTGAGATGAGAAAGACAGAGTCAGGGCAATACGAGGTTGTTGATTACAAGGTCAACAAACACAAGATCGCCGGCGAAGTTTGGGTAACGGGTGACATTACCATGTTGATGGCAGATTTTGGCATGATCACTGTAAAACATCAGCCAGTCCCTGAGTGGAATTGGAAAGCGGGTGAAATGAATTTCCAAGCCAGTGATGACCTTGATTTATCTGAGTTTGCCGAGGGTCAAACCATTCGGTTTCTAGTGGCGAAGCAAGGTTCTGATTATGTGCTCAAATCTCTCGAACCGACGAATAGCACGGGTGAGGGCGAACTATGATCAATGCAATCATTCGCTGGTCTATTAGCAACCGCTTCTTAGTGTTGGTTGCTACTGTAGCCATCGTATTTGGCGGCTTATACAGCGTTAAAAATACACCTGTCGATGCCATTCCTGATTTGTCAGATGTTCAGGTGATCATCAAAACCAGTTATCCGGGGCAAGCCCCACAAGTGGTCGAGGATCAGGTTACCTATCCATTGACCACCGCCATGTTAGCTGTACCAGGAGCTGAAACGGTTCGTGGTTACTCGTTCTTTGGTGATTCCTATGTCTATATCATCTTCAATGACGATACTGATATGTACTGGGCACGTTCACGAGTGTTGGAGTACTTAAGCCAAGTTGCACCTAACTTGCCATCGAGTGCCAAGCCAACACTAGGGCCAGATGCAACCGGTGTGGGCTGGGTTTACAGCTACGTGTTGCAAGATAAAACCGGTCAGCACGACTTAGCAGAACTTCGCAGTTTGCAAGATTGGTTCTTGAAGTATGAATTGCAAACCGTAGAAGGCGTGTCTGAAGTGGCGACCGTTGGCGGCATGGTGAAGCAGTACCAAGTACAGATTGATCCTGCCAAGTTACGTGCTTACGACTTAACGCTTCAGCAAGTCAACAAGGCAATCCAAGATGGTAATCAAGAAACAGGTGCGTCTGTTGTCGAGATTGCCGAAGCCGAACATATGGTTCGTACCACGGGTTACCTGACAAGCATCGAAGACATTCAATCTTTGCCGTTAAAAGTGACAGACAAAGGGACTCCACTGCTGCTCGGCGACATTGCTGACATTAACCTTGGCCCGCAAATGCGTCGTGGTATCTCGGAGCTCAACGGTGAGGGTGAAGCGGTTGGCGGCGTTATCGTGATGCGCTTTGGTGAAAATGCCAGTGAAGTGATCGACTCAGTCAAATCCAAGCTCGCTGAACTGCAAGCTGGCTTACCTGGTGGTGTCGAGATTGTCGCGACTTATGACCGTTCTACTTTGATTGATTCAGCCGTTGAAAACCTATGGAAGAAGCTGGCTGAAGAGTTCATCGTGGTCGCCGTGGTGTGTGCGCTGTTCTTGTTCCATATCCGCTCATCACTGGTTATCGCACTAAGCCTGCCCGTTGGTATCTTGGGTGCATTCATTGTGATGCATTGGCAGGGTATTAACGCCAATATCATGTCTCTTGGCGGTATCGCGATTGCGATTGGCGCCATGGTGGATGGTGCCATAGTGATGATTGAGAACGTTCATAAACACATTGAACGGACTCCGCTTACTGACAAAAACCGTTGGCAAGTGATAGGTAAGGCAGCAGAAGAAGTTGGCGCGCCGCTGTTCTTCTCTCTGATTATCATTACCTTGAGTTTTGTGCCTGTGTTCGCGCTAGAAGGGCAAGAGGGCAAGATGTTCTCGCCACTTGCGTTTACCAAGACGTATGCAATGGCCGCTGCAGCCGGTTTGGCTATCACGCTTGTGCCTGTGCTAATGGGTTACTTCATTCGTGGCAACGTGCTACCTGAACACAAAAACCCAGTAAACCGCAGCCTAGTGGCGATGTACAAGCCGCTTCTAAATCTCAGCCTAAAATATCCAAAGGTGATGATTGTTATCGCACTTGGCTTAATGGCGTCTGCTTATTACCCAACCAGTAAGCTTGGTAGTGAATTCATCCCTCCTTTGGACGAAGGGGATTTGATGTACATGCCAACCACGTATCCGGGTATCTCAATAGGTAAGGCTCGTGAGTTGTTGCAACAAACCAACAAGCTCATCAAAACCATTCCAGAAGTCGAAACCACTTGGGGCAAAATTGGTCGAGCAGAGACAGCAACCGATCCTGCACCGTTAACCATGATTGAAACCGTGATTCAGCTTAAACCACGAGATGAATGGCGTGACGGTGTCACTACGGAGTCTCTGCGTAAAGAGTTTGATGATCTGATTCAATTCCCCGGTTTGACCAACGCTTGGGTCATGCCAATCAAAACGCGTATCGACATGTTGGCGACCGGTATTAAAACGCCAATTGGTATCAAAATCGCAGGCCCAGATCTGAGCGTGATTGAGGATATTGGCTCTCAACTTGAACCCATCCTCAATAGCGTGAGTGGTACGGCTTCTGTCTACGCTGAGCGTGTTGCGGGTGGTCGTTATGTGACGATAGACATCAAACGTCGTTCTGCTGCGCGATATGGCTTGAGCATTAAAGAAGTGCAACAGGTTATTTCGACTGCGGTTGGTGGCATGAACGTGGGCGAAACCGTTGAGGGGCTAGAGCGTTACCCAATCAATGTCCGTTACCCACAAAGCTATCGTGATTCTGTCGTTAAGTTGCAGAACCTGCCGTTAGTGACACCAAATGGAGCGCGAATTGCTTTGTCTGATGTTGCAGATATTCGGGACCACCAATGATTAAGACGGAGAACGCGCGTCCTAATGGCTGGGTGTTCGTTGACATCGAAGGTCGCGACCTTGGTTCTTATGTGGCAGAGGCGCAAAAAGTCGTTACAGATCAAATCGTCTTGCCTGCCGGATATTCACTGGCATGGTCTGGTCAATACGAATACATGGAGCGCGCCAAAGAGCGTTTAAGTGTCGTTGTGCCAATTACCATCGCCATCATCATGTTATTGCTCTACCTCAGCTTCCGCCGTGTCGGTGAGGTGATGATGATCATGCTGACATTGCCACTCGCAATGGTGGGTGGTTTATGGCTAATGCATATCCTCAATTACAACTTCTCCATTGCAGTAGGGGTGGGCTTTATCGCCCTTGCCGGGGTTGCTGTTGAGATAGGTGTGATCATGTTGGTCTACCTAAACCAAGCATGGCACTACAAGAAATTGGATGCAGAGCAGAACCAGCAAGCACTTCAGAGTGAAGACTTAACGGATGCGATTCGAGAGGGCGCAGGACTGCGTGTTCGCCCAGTGATGATGACGGTACTTACTGTGATTATTGGCCTCATTCCAATTATGTATGGCGAGGGAACGGGCTCTGAAGTGATGCAGCGAATTGCCGCGCCGATGATAGGCGGAATGGCGTCGGCACTGTTGCTTACCCTACTGGTTTTGCCTGCAATCTTTAAGCTCTGGAAACAGCGAGAGATTACTCAGAGCCAAAACGAGACAAGTAAATAACGCACTGACTATAAAGCCCTTACTTGCGAGACAGGAGTAGGTAAGGGCGCACCATATGAACATGTGAAACTAACAAATAAATAACTGAATTAATCTAAGGAACGACGATGAAAAAGACACTAATTGCTATCGCTCTAACACTGACTACAGCAACCGCGTTTGCTGCAATGGACCATTCAAAAATGGATCACAGTATGATGACGAGTGGAAAGATGGACCATTCAAAGATGATGGACATGGAAGGTATGTCAGAAGTTGGGATGCCAGCTCAAGGCGCGAAGCCCGATAAAGTGGTTCATGTGCTGCTAAGTGATGATATGAAAATCACATTTAAAAACAAGGTCGATATAGAGCCAAATGACGTGGTGCAGTTTGTTGTGATGAATACAGGCAAGATTGATCACGAATTCTCGATTGGTTCTGCCTCAGAGCAGCTAGAGCACCGTGAAATGATGAAAAATATGGGTAATCACGCTCATGACTCGGGAAGTACAGTCACAGTTAAGCCGGGCAAAGCGAAGCAGATGCTTTGGCATTTTCATGGTGATAATAACGTAGAGTTAGCGTGCAATATCCCTGGTCACGCTGAAGCGGGTATGGTGAAGTCGTTAACGCTTTAGACGTTAATCAATAGCGCTTTGTTGAATTAGAAATTCAATGAGGGCTAGAAAATTAAAGATAAGTCTTAACTTATACCTAAAGCGCTTTGCTGTGAGGGATTCGCTGAGGCTTATCTTTATTTATAGTCACTGTAGCAAGATAGAAGTTTCAAGCAGGTGGTGTGCCTCGCCGCTCAGGTGCGGTAGCTCTGCCATGATCTTTTTAAACTTGTCATCGATTGACTCTGCTTCATTCAGCGATCGAAAAGCCAGTACAGCCTGTTCAGGTTCGCTGTTCACATAACCTTTCAATGTATCTAGCTGAATTTTATTGGCATTTTCAACTTTTGCTAGCGCGACATTGATTGCTTTGATGCTAATTGTTAACTCATTGCTTTTAAACATTTTTAATTATTTTTGGTTGTTGCTAATGCGCGCACATTACCACAACTGTTTTTGCAGATATTGACCAAGATTATTAAATTGGAATAATTTTGAAAATCATTAAAAGCTGAACTGCAATGTGTGATTTGGATAGGTGTCAGAAATACGAAGCGATTTAAGGAGTTAATAGCTTTGGTTGGTCAATTAGCGTTGATTCGTCAGTCTAAGCTTAAACAAAATAAGTTAAATCAGTATAGATTTAATGACTATGGATTTATCGAACGGAGAAAGTTTTTGAATAGGGTATCGCTGGAAGAAAGCACGTCATGGAGCTTAAGGAGAAGTTGGAGCGTGCAGCGGGAATCGAACCCGCATCATCAGCTTGGAAGGCTGAGGT
>NZ_JBFSVA010000045.1:0-11037 GCF_041467655.1 Vibrio sp. 10N.247.311.49 | reverse complement strand
TAGATGATCTGATCGTAGCTTTAAGCATTAGTTCCCTGATTTAGGAAACAAAGCCTTGTTGCTGACTAAGCTTGAGTTTTGTTTCAATATCCATATTAATCCTTACTGAGTTTAGAAAATAAACCGCTACCCTCTATAAAAAGAAAAAACGGCCCTGCGGGCCGCAAACTCTGAACGTTGAACCCTAAGAACCTGATACGCACGAGACGTAGAACAGATTGGATGGGCCGCTGCTGCTGACGGTGCCAGAGCGGAGGTTCACGCGGTAGTAGACGGAACCACTAGCCGTCGACGACCAGTAGAAGCTGCCGGTCGCCCAACCCTTCGCGGTGTACATGTGACCAAAGTTATTAGAAAGACTCATCAACTCATCCATATTTGCTAAAGCCCAATCATCTCTCCCGTTAAGCTCAAGTGTATTATAATGTTCACAAAGGCTATGTGCTTCAGTAAAACTAAACATTGCAAACGATCCTGAAGGACCATCATCAGGGCTAATTTCAACATGACTACCGTTGTAATTACTATAGCCAACAGCGTTTAAAAAGCTCTCACTTGGAGTACCGGTAAACAACTTTCCATCGCTTTCCGCAATTTTAACACAGGCACCCGCGGCGTTTTGTTGATCATCATCCCCAACTTGGCCACCACACAATAAGGCATGAAAGGTAACTTGGCTAATCGCATTAGTCTGTGTATTGGTTGTTGTGGTGTAAGATGACGCCACATCAAAGGTCATGGTCGTTGTTGGGGTTTGATAGTTTGTATCCCACTTTACCCGCACTTTTTGCTCACCTGATTCATCGGTTTGAGTCGTTTCCGCTTCAAGGATAGGAGTAACCATTTCTGCGGTGTCTGGGTGCTGTTCTGTACTTACCACTGAAATGACTGAGTAACCTTCTACTGGGTTGCTATTTTGATCGGTCAAGGTCGCAGTAACCTGGCCACCTTCCACTGACGTATAAGGTACCGTGTCAATCGTTGCTTCTGATGACACTGCAGCCGTCTTTTCATCACCAATAAACTTAACTTCATAGTCTTGAGTAATGCCACCCACATCAAGGGTTAATGTGACGGTTTCCGCTTTTAAACTGGTTAAGCGAAACTCGGCAATACCATAGCTGTCTGTGGTAACGTTATCGCTGTCCAATGTCACATTTGGGCTAGAGACAGAAGCCGTCACAAGGGTATCTGGTCTTACTTCTTGACCGAGTTTTAACTCAACAAATACAGAACCAACATCAACTCCATCCGCGACAACTTCCGTGCTTGAGGTAGGCAATACAGTAATTAAACCTTGCTTAACACATGTCACATAATAAGCCGATGTTGGATCGACATCGCCTGTAAGGGTGCTGCCATCTTTAAGATCCACCCACTTAACCAGATCTGCTCCGTCATCATAAGCGAGGTATTGCGCTTTAACAGGCCAGTTATGTAACGCCTGAACATCGGTATCAGTGGCCATCAGCTTAAGTTGATCAAACGTCGGCACTGAACCACCGATGGTGTCGCAGTATGCTACGGCCGACGGATAACGAAAACCAGCCATATCAATCGCTGGGCTGTAGCCATCATCGTTCAGTTTTATATCATAAGGCGAGCCTTGCCCGGCTGCATCAAGTGCGGTGGGTGGTCCAATATAGAGATCCAACAAATGAGAAATGTCGTCCCATTTTGATGACTGATTAGGATCGGTCACTTCAACACGAATCAAACCCATGTCATACACTCCATTATGATCACTAACCGCAAAACTAATATAGTGGTAACCTGGTTGTGACGCTTGAAAGACGATCGTTTTATTCTGAGTGTCCAGTGGATCTTTAGGTACCGCTTTTGCGTTAAACGATTCAACATACACCAATTGATAATCATCACTATCGTCCGAGGAAACAAAGCCGCTGATGTCGATTTCTTCATCGGTCAATACGTAGACAACAACTGGATATACAATATTATCGTCAATCGTAAAACCTTGGTTAGCTTCGTAGCCCACCGCAACATCTAAAACCCCCATCAGCACAAGGCCATTAACCGAGTCTTCTAACGTATAAAGAACACGGTCAATGCCGGTAAAACCTGACGGCGGGGTATAATCCATAGTCTGGTCATCTGTACTATTTATTTGAACTGAGCTCGAGCGACCGTACGGTAGTGTAAGCTCCGTTAATACAAACTCGTCACCTAACGTAAAGCCGACTTTCTCCAATTCGTCCTTCAGTAAAACACTCACATCTTCATTAATCAGTGTTGTTGCACTTACTGGAACCAGTTCGGTTGAGCTAGGATTACTACTTACCGCAATGCGCGTAACCGCAGAACTCGAACCTTCTGAGCTACTACTATCACTCATTGGCGCTTCAGCCATACGGCTCATTGGCGACAATGTTTTAGGAGTCACATGATATCGATAGTCACACACCTTGGTATCAAAGGCCTGAATTACAAACCCTGTTTCCGTCATACTTTCTACTTGGCAGCTATCATCATTAGACAAGACCTCGACTTCACTCAGCGCAAAGCCACCACCCGTTGATGAAAATACCTTTGACGACAGGTCAACCTCGAACGATTCAGCATAGCCAGTCGAGTAGGTAGCATTTTGAGCGGAAAGCGTCGCGCTTTGAGTATTAGGGGAAACACTTGCTGAGCTTCCTTCACTGCCCTCTCCACCACACCCAAAAAGGGTAAGCGTAGTAGCGACGACAAAACCCAGGGGAATGCTTCCTCCTGGCTTATTGCTTAAAAGGTTCATATTACTTCTCTTTACTTTTTATTGATTTCAAAATTGATTTTATGATTTGTATTTAATGTTGTATTGGGCATTTACACTTTGCTGATAACAGTGATGCCATGTAGGCTAAAATTAGCACTGAACATGGGTAATGAATGCTGATCGTCCTTGATTAGCATTAATCATTGAAGGCCTATAATTATGTCTATTTTCAGCGTTCCTATTACTGAATAGGCAGTTGCATCTCTTTAGAGTATTTTTTATCGTAAGATGTTACGGTTACATTAAGTTGTTCACTTTGCGTATATTCCGCAAGAGAAAACGTTTTATCCCGACCAGATACAACAGTGAACTTTTGTTTGCATTGCGTATTTTTTTCTGTTGTACATGAGTTAACATAAACATCAATTAGCGTATTACTATTATTATCGATGCGTAAATTCTCGCCCTGATTGTAAATCTTATAATCAAAACTTGGCTTTGTCGTAGGCAGAATATAAACCGGTGAAAAACCATAGTTTATCTCGACACCGTGAATTTTCTCTCCCTCTTCTTTATAACGACTAGGAGTAAATGGCAGCATAAACATCAAATCTTTGCTGTTATCGCAAGACGTGTTGTGACATAAGCTACGAACACCCACGTCTTTCTCTTCACCAGGTCTTAAAACTAATCTTGGGTGCGTAAGAGATATTTTCCAATCATCTAGATTGTTTCTTGTATAACTATTACGAACGATTTTGTCGCCATCAATAAACTGAATTTCTTGTACTTTTCCATTAACAAAAATCGGGTGAGACTCATCATTAATAAGTGTCACGACACCATTGCCCTTTTTATCCGCGACGACAATCATCTTGTCGACATTAAAAGCATTGGCAGCAGTAGAAGTCATTGCTGAACAAATTGCGAATACTGTTAATAGATTATATTTAATTTTCATATTTCTCTCTACTAAAAATAATAAATTTTAGGATACTACTCGTCTATTTTGCTCAGCGCGTATATAACACCAAGCGCGAAAAGAATGAGTACATACATGTTTAAAATATTTGGTCCGATCATTACTCCGCTCTCTTATATTTGACCTTCATGCATATAATTGAGGTATTAGTTTTCATATTTACGAGCCCAAACGATAAAGGTGAGTAGCTCGATTGGTGAACAGTATCGCGCGTTCAGGTTTGAAGGTATTGGGCACTCTTGAATTTCAAAAACGCAAGATGCGAGATAGCTAAACAAGTGTAGATATCATTTACATTGGCGAGATACTCTCTGCTACAAACAAAGAAACACTGCCAAAAAATTGGCAGTGTTTCTGTTTCAAGGAAGGCAATTTAATCTAAACAGCTAACTTTCGGGTAAAGTATTTTCTCTTCAGGGTAAATCAAATTCAAATCACGATTATTAAGATTTGGATTTGCTTCGACTAATTCATCAAGTGAGCTATCAAATGCTCTTGCAATTCGGAGCAAATAGTCGCCAGGAACCACTCGGTATTCAACTAAACGCTGCTGACACGATGGCGCCTTCTTAATTGGGACAATAGACGCCAATTGGGTTTTCGGCCTTGATACTTGGGTCGACTCTTCAACAAGCTGGTCAACATTGGGCCTTGGGTTAATATCTGAAAGGCCTTCTGCGGCTTCATTGCTTGAAAAACGATAAACCAACAGTGCATTAAATGCGTATAGATCGTCTTGTTGACGAGCTAAATCAAAGACGCCTTGGTAACCAAGGTCGGCGCTCCAATTTTTACTCAATTGGTATTTAAGACCAAGCGATGCCGTAAAATTGGTGTCGTCACTAGAAAACGCGCCCCCGACTCCTGCATACAAGGAGGCAAATTCACTGACGGGTAGCAATAAGTCGGTTTCAACCATTACCGCACGTAAACTATCTATTTCCGAATCAGAAAAAGCAGAATAATCAGCATAGCCAAGTTCAAATAGTACGTTTTCACTAATGTTATATCCAACCGCCGCCTTATAACCAAGTGCTTCAGTCTGTCCCATGTTGTCATCAAATGCAGAAAACGTCATGCCACCACTCATCTGGATAGGCAGCTCCTCTGCTGATACACTTATGGATAAGAACACAGCGATAATCGATGACATTAAGTTCATTTTTTTCATCTTAAATACCAGGCTCCAACATGATCGTTACTTCATCAAAATAATCTCCGGAAACAGCAGAACTGCCCTCAATATCGTAATCAAAGTCTAAAGTAAAGTTAATACTTGTTTGCACTCCAGCTCCTTCTGAAATAGCCGTTGTTTGATGCATTAATTGTCCTTCATCAACTAAGTTACCAGAGCTGCACTGATCGCAATGAATGCTGTAAGGAATAACCACACCAGGGTTACTTGAATTAACCAATTCGTATGACTGTAAGGGCATTGTTAAAACAATTCCGTCATTAAAATAGCCGTTCGCTGTAATATCAAATGACGTTGTCGATGTTATTCTTTTGCCAATTGTGTCGTAGACTGGCGTCATGACACCATCTCCACTTACAAAAACACTGTCGAGTTGAACAGGCTGATAATCAAATGAAAACAACATCACTTCATTGATGTTGCGATAAGTCATAATGCCGTCATTTTCATAGTAGTAACGAATATTTACCGGCACTGAAGCTGAATATTGCCCCTCTGGTAGCCCACTTAATGCCGACACTATTTCACTTTCGTTAATATCGAAAATAGGTCTCAGGAAAATAAATGGGCTCGATTTTTGTTTATTAATTAATCGAACAGACGAAACACAGTTTGGACCTTCAACAGTCACAATCGGTAGTGACACTTCATCAAATGAGCACCCACCACCTACCGTATTCGCTGACTGGGCAAATTCAATTCCAGTAGTATTGTATTGAACGCCCGATATATCGATCGATATTGACGGTGAAGTATTCCCATTTCCCCCAATTAAAGTCATCTCTGTTGGAGGTGTACCCGAAAATGTCGCGGCCGCCCAAGCTTCTGAAGCCTGCAACATAGGAGGAGTTTCCCACGTACTTGGCAGCATTTTGCCATTGTAACGTGTCACATTGTCCCAACGAACACCACCAGCCTTCACTTCCGCGCGAACTTCAAACGCAGCTTGAGCCATGCTTGTCGTCATTAATGCAATAAACGCTACAATATATAGGATAGGTCTAGGCATTATATTTTACCTCTCGTCACCATTTCTTTCTTTGAATAGCTTCTGTCGTGAGATGTCACGGTAATGGTCAACTCGTTATTTCGCATAGTTTCGGTTAAAGGGAACGTCTTATTCCTTCCCGATACAACCGTAAATTTTTGTTTGCATTGGGCTTTGTTTTCAGCAACACATGCATCTACAAAAAAATTGAGCATGGTATTACTTTTATTTTCGACTCTAAGGCTATCACCGTTGTTGGTTAATTCGTAAGAATAATTCGGTTGTGTTGTAGGAATAATATAAACAGGTGCGAATCCGTAATTAATTTCCACACCACTCACTACTTCACCAGGTCTGTATTTACTTGGAGAAAAAGACAGCATAAACATCAAATCTTTTGAATTATCGCATGCAGCGTTGTGGCATAAACTACGTATGCCAATGTCTTTCTCTTCACCAGGGTTCAAAACTACCTTCTGGTGCGTTAATGACACCTTCCAATCGTTTAAGTTGTCTCTTGTATATTGTTTTTTTTCTACCTGTTCTCCATCAATAATATTTATTTCATCCACCTTTGCTTGGATAAAAATTGGGTGAGACTCGTCGTTGGTTAACGTAACGATACCGTTCCCTTTATCATCAGAGACAATAACCATTTTATCTACCGTAAAAGCTTGTACACTTATAGATAACAATATAGCGGTGAGTGATACTAAATTTAGTAGAACTTTATTGGATTTCATTTCCCACTCCTTAATTAACTTGTGCGACTGGGTATGTAATGGCGTTGGTGCGATAAAGTCGTTTTGCCAACAGTTTTAACTGATCGATATCTCTTTTATGAAGCGCTATTGTTTCCGCCATGTTTATAGATTCATGCGCTATATAAATTGCCTTAAACGAACCCACTTCTTTCTGAATAATTCGATAACCGTGTAATTCGAGCTTTTTAAGCGCTTTATTCAGTTCAATCGAGCTTTCGTATGCACCTAAATACATCGCTTGTAGTCGTTCACCTGCATCAATCAAATCTATCTGCTTTTCTTGAGCTATTGGCAAACAATAGTTTTGACCAAAGTTCATCTGATTTGTTGAAGTAAATTCATAAGGCAGTAAGCATTGGCTTTCTTTCGCTGACAATTCAAAGTTCATGCCTTCCAATACGGTTACTCTATAAACACCGTCGGCCATTTCATTGACTTCAATACAACCTTCTCCATGACACTTCACTTCTGTAATCGGCTGTTCTGATATGTCATTAAAGGCGCTAACAAACGAAACGACGCGACTAACTCTTGGCTCAATAGAAGCAACCGTACCTGGGTGTGTAAACACGGTTACGTTACTATCACCAGAGTTGTAAAGATCAACGCTCTCTGAATCAAATTTCGCACGATATTGACTATAGTCTTCCAAAGGCACAACGGTTTCATCGTTATATACGATGAACTTACTGTTGTTTCGCCCTTCTTTTTTAAGAGAGAAGTAACCTTTTTCATCAAACGTCTGCTCTGTATTCTGCGACTGATGAATATCGACAAGCGTATAAGACGTTGCCGCTTTATCGGTAATATAAACGCCGTCTGTCGTCACGATTTGAGTGCTAGACAAGCCAGCATTGATACCACTCGTGCCATTGGTGGACGTATGGGCGGAGGCATTCATTCGAGCGTATTTAGTCGTGCCACTGGTCGCCAATAACGCATCTTGATACATATCATCCTGTTGTCGATCGTAGGTGTTACTCACCTCAAGCGACGTATTAAAGGAGTCTGAGTCAATTAACTGATTTCGTCTTACTGTTGTTTTAAATTGATTAATGTCATCACTATCACTCGTCAGGCCCACGATAGTTTCTACTGTATCTGACAACGGGACACTCCATAACAAATTAACTGATATGTCGTCCGTCGCCTCAGAGTAATCGACGTTAATATTAACTCGAGAATCTAAAACTGTGGGCGTGCTGTAACCAACGGAAATAAACTGCTGTTCCTGTTCATCCGAGTTACCTAAATTGTCTAACTGCTTGTCGTTATTAAGCGAGTAAACCGCATACATAGATTGTCCACCGCGGAAGCTGTACGAAGAATTCAACGATAGACGTGAATAATCGGCATATCCGTACATATAAGAAGCAACTGGATCACCAAGTTCATTATCGAGAGACTCATAAGATAGACTTAAATAAGGGATACCGATATTAGCATTAAAGTGAGATGCGTCTTCGAATTGGCTGTACACAGCTTCAGTACTCAAATCCCAATCAATCAGATTGTATGCACCACCAACGGTGTACATAGTGCCACTGTCCGTGACCAAGCCGCCCAAGCCTACTTGCAACGAACGGGTGAGTTGGTAGTTAGCTAATGCCTTGCCATAAACATCGTCTTCAATATTTTTAATGCCATGTTCCGTGTAGTCGTAATGGCTTCCTGAAAACATACCCGCAGTGGCAACGAAATCCACTTCCCCCTGAGTCAGAGAGTCACCTTTGGTGTTATATACTTGATAAGTCTGGGTATTAACAACTTGCCCACCACTTGTCACCTCAAGTACAGCTTCATAGCGACCAGATGGTAACTTGCTGTAAGGAATTGAGTTCTGCCCTTCTGGTACGTTATCTTGAAAAATCAATCGACCATCACGAAGAACTTGTACACCGCCACTTGTTGGCGCATAAAAGCTCAATACTTTGTCGTTATTATGTCCGCCTACGAGCAACTTTTTAGAGGTACCTACCGTGAGCGAGTTTTGAGCAACTCGAGCGGTGTTATTCAGGAAGTCAGTTGAGTTAACCTCTGGCTCAAATTCAAAATGACCCGCTTTTATTGAGTAAGAATCGATATCTAAATGATATGCCGCTTCATACAATTCAGAACCGTTATCACTGTTGTTGGCATTGAAATCAGTTTTGAGGTATCCGTAAGGTAGCCCCAGTGTCGTTTCATTATTTAAAGAAACGATTGAGTCTTGATCTTGATATTCACTCACGTACAGATCAAATGAATTGATTAACCCATTGTGTTGACTCAGAGACGAGTGGTATACCAGTTCTTTATCGAGATTCGAGTATGACAACACCTGTGGAGATACAAAAAGATAGACTTCTTGATCGTTATAGTTATGAACGATCTCAAACGTTTCTGGGTACAACTCACACTCATCGAGCTTACCTAAACACTCAGACTGATCTTGTATGCCAACCATTAATTGATCTATGATCTTCTGCTGGTACTCAGCCGACACTGTATTATCATTTAAATAGTCAGATACCTGTGCGATCGCTTTTTTATTATTCGAGTCTAATTTTAACGTGTTAAACGACGTTAAAAATGGGATCGGTGAAGTAAGGGAACCATCTAAGTTACGTATACGGACTGTTGACTCTTTCAATTCAAACAGTTCTTCAAAACCTTCAAGAACATTTTGACTATAACTTGAATACGAATACACAGGCAATAACACTAAAATTGCCATTGTTATGAGTTTGAACCTGAACATTATATATCTACCTCTATATTGAACTCTATCTCACCATTACACCTCTCCGCTTGGCCCGCTGTGATGATATCTTTAAATGACTGAAAACTTAATATAATGTCATGCTCACTATACTTATTGTCGCCATCATTTAAATTGAAATTTGAAAAAGAGACGGATTCACCCTCTGACAAACTTATCCCGTCAATCGTTAATGTAACGAAATCATCCTGAACATTGCTCACTCCAGAGTAGTCCGTACAAATTGACGTATTTTTTGTTAACGTTGAAATATAAGGAATATCCGAAGACTCAAAAGGTATATCTGTTTCAATTCTTAATGTGGTATTAACATCATCAAATTTTGTTTTGTCTTGATTTGACGTCAACTCCAGAACTGCCGGAATAAATTCAACAGAATTAATTGAATTTGTATAAAGTTTGCCTACATCGAGGCTCGTAGTAATGTAAAGCACTTTGAAATCGGCGTTGGCATTCATACTCATGAAAGCCAATAGTATTAAAACTTTTTTCATATTGACTACCATCGTAGAGAAATAAGGCTCGTAATTACTACGAGCCTTTGAATCGGGAATTTTCTACAAATTAAACAAGGTCAGCCATAACCGTTACTGATGCTTGAACAGTAGTTCCACCTACTTCAGATTCAGGTAATACAGCAGTCTGCTTAACTTTAGTTGAAATAGTTTCTTCACCAGAAACAACATCACCAACGGCTACTGGTGCACCATTTACATTAATCTCAACAGCTTGAGATGGGTTTGCCACACCGTCAAAAGCTACTGATGCATCAACTAGAGTCCAGTTAGCTGAAGCTAATGCACCAACAACAGGAGTAACAGCATCACCATCATTTAAGTGAGACTCAAGTACGATAGTATCTGATTCAAACACACCGTCTGTGCTTGGAGTGATAGTACCGTTAAGCGCTGTTGTATCACCTCCTAGGCCAGTGATGATAAGTGCATCTGATGCGTTAGTTACTGGAACAGTGCCACTCCATACAACAGTAGCATTTGAAGATGCGTTAGCACCTGCACTTACTGCCATACCCATAAGAAGAACTGATGCTAGTGCGCTTTTTTTGAAGTTAAACATTTTACTTTCCTTTAAAGATTAAATATTTCATAAATTAGTAATCCCGCTCCTGCGTTTAAATTTGTTAACGCTCATCGGTGACAGGACGAAATAAATTATGCGGAACACTGGAAAAGAAATATTGGGCATTTGAAAATTCCATTTGCCGAAAATGCCGATTCGATAAAACCATCAACAGTAAAGCTAGTAATACCTACCTTCGTTTTATCTACATCTATAATAAAAACCTGCCCGATAAGCTATAGTTTAAATTCTAATAAAAGAAGATTGAATTACATAAGCAATCGAACAATACTTACCATAATAGAGATTATCGAGGACAAAGAATGCCACTCACGTTTGCACACTTCTTAGAACAAGCCAGAAAGGAGCGAGGTTTAACACAGCAGGAGATGCTTGAGTTACTGCTTGAGGCCGACCCGACATTGTCTAAGCTCGACCTCAGGGCAAGATTACGAAGCCCCTTGCCCTGCAAGGACTTGCGAAAGGTAAGCGTTATTGCGGTTCGCTTTTTTCTGCTTTCTTTTGATCCCTGCTTTGAAGCTGATTTC
>NZ_JBFSVA010000044.1:0-13068 GCF_041467655.1 Vibrio sp. 10N.247.311.49 | reverse complement strand
TCGCAATCCGCGAAGGTGGCCGTACAGTTGGTGCTGGTGTTGTAGCTAAAATCTTTGCATAAGATTTGACGAACCACTAGTAAAAAGGGCATCATTTGATGCCCTTTTTCTGCGCTAAAAAAAGAGTTGGATGTTTTGACATCGATTTTTGCTCTTAGCAAAGAATTAAACGGTCTTTTTGACTAAAATGACTGTTAGATGTGTTGTTTTGCAACGCAAAGGAATGTGCCCTGCAACAGCGGGGTTATTGTCGTCTATATTTAAGACTTATCACAGGTTGGTTTTATGAAAGCAAACGCTGAAACTCCTGATAGCTCAGGTGCAGCAGATACAATGAAGTGGATTGTCGCTTTTGTTCTGTTGGCTGCTGCTGTTGTGGGTAATTACCTGTATGGTGAATTGTCTGTTGTAATTCGCGCTGCAGGTGTAGTTGTGCTGATTGCTGCCGCACTAGGCGTTGCAGCAACAACAACTAAAGGTAAAGCTGCGATCGATTTTGCAAAAGAATCTCGTATGGAGATTCGTAAAGTTGTTTGGCCTACTCGCCAAGAAACTATGCAAACTACATTGATCGTTTTAGCTGTATGTATTGTTATGTCTCTAGTGCTTTGGGGAATTGACGGCATTATGGTCCGTCTAGTTTCTCTAGCAACTGGGGTGTAGAGGGTTCTGATTCATGAGTGAAGCTCCAAAAAAACGTTGGTATGTAGTTCAAGCCTTTTCTGGCTTTGAAGGTCGTGTTGCACAGTCGCTACGCGAGCATATTAAAATGCACAACATGGAAGAACTATTTGGCGATGTGCTAGTACCTACTGAAGAAGTAGTGGAAATGCGTGCAGGCCAACGCCGTAAAAGTGAACGTAAATTCTTCCCTGGCTACGTATTAGTTCAAATGATCATGAATGATGAATCATGGCACTTAGTACGCAGCATTCCGCGTGTTATGGGCTTCATTGGTGGTACCTCTGATCGTCCTGCACCAATCACTGATAAAGAAGCTGATGCTATCTTGAACCGTCTAGAGAAAGCGAGCGAGTCTCCACGTCCTAAGACAATGTTCGAAGCGGGTGAAGTGGTTCGTGTGAACGATGGTCCATTTGCTGACTTCAACGGTACTGTTGAAGAAGTAGATTACGAGAAAAGCCGCATTAAGGTATCTGTATCGATCTTTGGTCGTGCAACACCGGTTGAGCTTGAATTTGGTCAGGTTGAAAAACTGGACTAAAACTCTAAGTTTTGAACAAGCTGTGGATAAATACTTCATAAGTTGTTCAAAATAAAAGAGTATAAAAAATCACCTTTTTAGGGTTGTTAAAGGCGCGAATTATGATTATAATTTCGCGCCTTTTTGCTTCTGTGGAAGTGAAAAAGAGTTAATTGAATTTATGGGGAGCTCGCCTTGCGGCTAGCGCATGTACCCAAAATATTAGGAAATATCATGGCTAAGAAAGTTGAAGCTTATATCAAACTGCAAGTTGCAGCTGGTATGGCAAACCCAAGTCCACCGGTTGGTCCTGCTCTAGGTCAACACGGCGTGAACATCATGGAATTCTGTAAAGCGTTCAACGCAAAAACAGAATCTGTTGAGAAAGGTCTACCTACTCCAGTAGTTATTACTGTTTACAACGACCGTTCTTTCACGTTCGTAACTAAGACTCCACCTGCTGCTGTTCTTCTTAAGAAAGCTGCTGGCGTTAAGTCTGGTTCAGGTCGTCCAAACACTGAGAAAGTTGGTACTGTTACTGACGCTCAAGTTCAGGAAATCGCAGAAACTAAAGCTGCTGATATGACTGGTGCTGACATCGAAGCAATGAAACGTTCTATTGCTGGTACTGCTCGTTCAATGGGCCTAGTGGTAGAGGGATAAGATCATGGCTAAACTTACTAAGCGTATGCGCGTAATCCGCGACAAAGTTGACTCAACTAAAGAATACGAAATCAGCGAAGCTGTTGCTCTTCTTAAAGAACTAGCGACTGCTAAATTCGTTGAGTCTGTAGATGTTGCTGTTAACCTAGGCATCGATGCTCGTAAATCTGACCAAAACGTTCGTGGCGCAACAGTGCTACCTCACGGTACTGGCCGTGACATCCGCGTTGCTGTTTTCACTCAAGGTGCAAACGCAGAAGCTGCTAAAGCTGCTGGCGCAGATATCGTTGGTATGGAAGATCTTGCTGAGCAAGTGAAAAAAGGCGAAATGAACTTCGACGTAGTTGTTGCTTCTCCAGATGCAATGCGTGTTGTTGGTCAACTAGGTACAATCCTAGGTCCACGCGGCCTTATGCCAAACCCTAAAGTTGGTACTGTAACTCCTAACGTTGCTGAAGCGGTTAAGAACGCTAAAGCTGGTCAGGTTCGTTACCGTAACGACAAGAACGGCATCATCCACACTACTATCGGTAAAGCATCTTTCGAAGCTAGCCAGCTTCAAGAGAACCTAGAAGCTCTTCTAGTTGCTCTTAAGAAAGCTAAGCCTTCTTCAGCTAAGGGTTCTTACCTGAAGAAAGTAAGCATCTCTACTACGATGGGTGCTGGTGTTGCTGTTGATCAAGCTAGTCTTGACACTCAAGCAAACTAATTTGCTTAGGCGCAGATTTAGTGTATACTTCTGCGCCTAATATTTGTGGTTGGGTGGTTTTAAAGCAATTTGAAATCATCTATCCCAAGACCGTAGGCGCTGTCGATTTTCATTAGATTATTGATAGCTTAATAAAACCTACGTAGGCGATGTTGTGGTTTGAAGTGGATTTATTCACTTTTAAATAACATCGTAAACGCTCAATACATTTTGTATTGGGTGCTGTAATCACAACCAGAGGTTAATCCAAATGGCTTTAAATCTTCAAGACAAAAAAGCAATTGTTGCTGAAGTCAACGAAGCTGCCAGTGGTGCACTTTCTGCAGTTGTAGCTGATTCTCGTGGCGTTGAAGTTGGCGCAATGACTTCTCTACGTAAACAAGCTCGCGAAGCGGGTGTTTACATGAAAGTTGTTCGTAACACACTAGCACGCCGTGCGGTTCAGGGTACAGACTACGAGTGTCTAGTAGACACTTTCACTGGTCCAACTCTGATCGCGTTCTCTAACGAGCACCCAGGTGCTGCAGCGCGTCTTTTCAAAGACTTCGCTAAAGAGAACAAAGATTTCGAGATCAAAGCTGCTGCATTTGAAGGCGCAGTTACTGATGCTGAAGTACTAGCGACACTACCAACTTACGACGAAGCTATCGCACGCCTAATGATGTGCATGAAAGAAGCTTCTGCTGGCAAGCTGGTTCGTACTATCGCTGCACTACGTGACCAAAAAGAAGAAGCAGCGGCTTAAGCCTTGCTTTTCACTGGTTGCAAATTAAACTTATTGTTGACTTAAAAGAGAATTGTTATGTCTATTACTAACGAGCAAATCCTAGACGCAGTTGCAGAAATGTCTGTAATGCAAGTTGTTGAGCTTATCGAAGCTATGGAAGAGAAATTCGGCGTTTCAGCTGCAGCTGCAGTTGTAGCTGGTGGCGCAGCTGGCGGCGACGCTGCTGCTGAGCAAACTGAATTCGACGTAATCCTAACTGCTGCTGGCGCTAACAAAGTACAAGTTATCAAAGCTGTACGTGGCGCAACTGGCCTAGGTCTTAAAGAAGCTAAAGGTCTTGTAGACTCAGCTCCTGCAGCGCTTAAAGAAGGCGTTGACAAAGCTGAAGCTGAAGCTCTTAAAGCACAGCTAGAAGAAGCTGGCGCTTCTGTTGAAATCAAGTAATTATTACTTAATTTCATAGCCGCAAGGCTAATGGCTGGTGGTTTATTAACCACCGGCCTTTTTGCGCTGTAGGGCTATGACGAAATTTCCGCTGTTTAACCGTCATAATCCGAGCAAAAAAACAGTCATTTTTTCGAAATGATTGTTCACTACCACTAAACAGCTGTTTGTCACCACCCCCTCTGAAGAGTGTTTTGGGTGGTTTGGGTCACTTATCAGCGAGCTGAGGAACCCCATGGTTTACTCTTATACCGAGAAAAAGCGCATCCGTAAGGATTTTGGTACTCGTCCACAAGTTTTGGACATTCCATACCTGTTATCGATCCAGCTTGATTCTTTCGACAAATTCATCGAACAGGATCCAGAAGGTCAATACGGTCTTGAAGCTGCTTTCCGTTCTGTATTTCCAATTCAGAGCTACAACGGCAATTCTGAGCTGCAATACGTTAGCTACCGTCTTGGTGAGCCAGTTTTTGACGTTAAAGAATGTCAAATCCGCGGTGTTACTTACTCAAAGCCACTACGCGTAAAACTACGTCTAGTTATCTTTGATCGAGATGCACCAGCAGGTACTGTAAAAGACATTAAAGAACAAGAAGTCTACATGGGCGAAATTCCGCTTATGACAGACAATGGTACTTTCGTAATTAATGGTACCGAGAGGGTTATCGTATCCCAGCTGCACCGAAGCCCAGGCGTGTTCTTCGACAGTGATAAGGGTAAGACCCACTCATCAGGTAAAGTTCTTTATAACGCACGTGTAATTCCTTACCGTGGCTCATGGTTAGACTTTGAGTTCGATCCTAAGGATAACTTATTCGTACGTATCGACCGTCGTCGTAAGCTACCAGCATCGATTATTCTTCGTGCACTTGGTAAATCGACTGAAGAGATCCTTGATCTGTTCTTCGACAAAGTGAACTTCGAAGTGAAAGACCAAACTCTTCTTATGGAGTTGGTTCCTGATCGTCTACGTGGTGAAACTGCGTCATTCGACATCGAAGCAAACGGTAAAACTTACGTTGAGACTGGTCGTCGTGTTACTGCTCGCCATATCCGTCAACTTGAAAAAGATGGCGTTGAGCACATCGAAGTACCAGTAGAGTACATCGTTGGTAAAGTTGCATCTAAAGATTACATCAACGAAGCAACTGGCGAGATCATCGTTGGCGCGAACCAAGAGATTAGCCTAGAAGCTCTTGCTAACCTGTCTCAAGCAGGCCACAAGGCTCTACAAACTCTGTTCACGAATGACCTAGATCACGGTCCATTCATGTCAGACACTCTACGTGCAGATAGCACAGTAGATCGCATCTCTGCATTGGTAGAAATCTACCGCATGATGCGTCCTGGCGAGCCACCAACGAAAGAAGCTGCAGAGTCTCTATTCGAAAGCCTATTCTTCTCTGAAGAACGTTACGACCTATCAACTGTAGGCCGTATGAAGTTCAACAGCTCTATCGAGCGTGAAGAAGAAGAAGAGCGCGGTACTCTGGATGAATCAGACATCATCGAAGTGATGAAGAAACTGATTGGTATCCGTAACGGTATTGGTGAAGTGGACGATATCGACCACCTTGGCAACCGTCGTATCCGTTCTGTAGGTGAAATGGCAGAAAACCAATTCCGTGTTGGTCTAGTTCGTGTAGAACGTGCCGTTAAAGAGCGCCTAAGCCTTGGTGACCTTGATGCAATCATGCCTCAAGACCTTATCAACGCTAAGCCGATCTCTGCTGCAGTTAAAGAATTCTTTGGCTCTTCACAGCTTTCACAGTTCATGGACCAAAACAACCCATTGTCAGAAGTTACGCACAAACGTCGTATCTCTGCTTTAGGTCCTGGTGGTCTTACTCGTGAGCGCGCAGGCTTCGAAGTACGTGACGTTCACGTAACTCACTACGGTCGTCTATGTCCGATCGAAACGCCTGAAGGTCCAAACATCGGTCTAATTAACTCACTATCTGCGTTTGCACGTTGTAACGATTACGGTTTCCTAGAAACTCCGTACCGTCGTGTAGTAGATGGTGTAGTAACAGAAGAAGTTGATTACCTGTCTGCAATCCAGGAAGGTCAATTCGTAATCGCGCAAGCAAACACCATTCTTACTGAAGAAGGTACGTTTGCAGATGAGCTAATCACAGCTCGTCAAAAAGGTGAATCTGGTCTTCATCCACGCGATCACGTTGACTACATGGACGTTGCGACAAACCAAGTAGTATCTATCGCTGCTTCGCTTATCCCGTTCCTAGAACACGATGATGCGAACCGTGCATTGATGGGTGCCAACATGCAACGTCAAGCTGTACCAACACTTAAGGCTGATAAGCCTCTAGTAGGTACTGGTATCGAACGTAACATCGCAGTTGACTCTGGTGTTACAGCGGTTGCTAAACGTGGTGGTCAAGTTCAGTCTGTAGACGCTTCTCGTATCGTAGTTAAGGTTAACGAAGATGAATTGGTACCTGGCGAAGCTGGTATCGATATCTACAACCTAACTAAGTACACGCGTTCGAACCAAAACACATGTATTAACCAACGTCCAACTGTACTTCCTGGTGAACCAGTTGCACGTGGCGATGTTCTTGCTGATGGTCCTTCAACAGACCTTGGTGAACTAGCTCTTGGCCAAAACATGCGTATCGCATTCATGCCTTGGAACGGTTACAACTTCGAAGACTCGATCTTAGTATCTGAGCGCGTAGTTCAAGAAGACCGTTTCACGACAATCCACATCCAAGAACTATCTTGTGTGGCTCGTGATACTAAGCTGGGTTCTGAAGAGATCACAGCTGATATTCCAAACGTAGGTGAGTCTGCTCTGTCTAAACTAGACGAGTCAGGTATCGTTTACATTGGTGCTGAAGTTAAGGGTGGCGACATCCTAGTTGGTAAAGTAACCCCTAAAGGTGAAACTCAACTGACTCCTGAAGAGAAGCTACTACGTGCTATCTTCGGTGAGAAAGCATCTGATGTTAAAGATACTTCTCTACGTGTACCAAACTCTGTTTCGGGTACTATCATCGATGTACAAGTCTTCACTCGCGATGGCGTAGAGAAAGACAAGCGTGCACTTGAAATCGAACAGATGCAGCTTAAAGAAGCTAAGAAAGACCTAACTGAAGAGTTCCAAATTCTTGAGGGTGGCCTTCTTAACCGTGTTAAAGCTGTACTTCTGTCTGGTGGTTACTCTGAAGCTAAGCTTGATACTATCGGTCGTAAGCAATGGCTAGAGCAAGTTCTAGAAGACGATGCGCTACAAACACAGCTTGAGCAACTTGCTGAGCAGTGGGATGAGCTAAAAGCAGACTTCGATAAGAAGTTTGAAACTAAGCGTCGTAAAATCACTCAAGGTGATGATCTAGCGCCTGGCGTTCTTAAGATTGTTAAAGTTTACCTAGCGGTTAAACGTCGTATCCAGCCTGGTGATAAGATGGCCGGTCGTCACGGTAACAAAGGTGTAATCTCTAAGATTAACCCTGTTGAAGACATGCCATACGATGAGAAAGGTCAGCCTGTAGACATCGTACTTAACCCGCTGGGTGTACCATCGCGTATGAACATCGGTCAGATCCTAGAAGTTCACTTAGGTTTGGCTGCGAAAGGTATCGGTGACAAGATCAACCAAATGGTTAAGGAACAACAAGAACTGCATAAGTTCCGTGAGTTCCTACAGAAGGTTTACGATCTTGGTGATACTCGTCAGAAAGTTGATATTGCTGAACTGTCTGATGATCAAGTTCGTACACTGATCAAGAACCTACGTGGCGGTCTACCGATTGCTACTCCTGTGTTCGACGGTGCTTCTGAGTCTCTAATCAAAGAACTACTTAAACTGGGTGATCTGCCAGAATCTGGTCAGCTTAAACTGTTTGATGGTCGTACTGGTGATTCGTTTGAGCGTCCTGTAACTGTTGGTTACATGTACATGCTGAAACTGAACCACTTGGTTGATGACAAGATGCATGCTCGTTCAACTGGTTCTTACAGCCTAGTAACTCAGCAACCACTTGGTGGTAAAGCTCAGTTCGGTGGTCAGCGTTTCGGTGAGATGGAAGTATGGGCACTAGAAGCATACGGTGCTGCATATACTCTACAAGAAATGCTAACAGTTAAGTCAGATGACGTTAACGGCCGTACTAAGATGTATAAGAACATCGTAGACGGTAACCATAGCATGGAACCTGGTATGCCTGAGTCGTTCAACGTACTGTTGAAAGAGATTCGCTCGCTAGGTATCAACATCGAGCTAGAAGACGAAGAGTAATCCCTCCTTCTTTTTAAAAGAAGATAGGATTATTTGGTAAAAGGGAGCTTGCTACAGCAGTGAGCTCCTTTAACTCCTTACAGGAGCTGAATGTGAAAGACTTATTAAACTTTCTAAAAGCACAGCATAAGACCGAAGAATTTGATGCAATCAAAATCGGTCTATCTTCACCAGACATGATCCGTTCATGGTCTTTTGGTGAAGTTAAAAAGCCGGAAACAATTAACTATCGTACGTTCAAACCTGAACGTGATGGTCTGTTCTGTGCACGTATTTTTGGTCCAGTTAAAGACTACGAATGTCTTTGTGGCAAATACAAGCGCCTGAAGCACCGTGGTGTTATCTGTGAGAAGTGTGGCGTTGAAGTTACACAAACTAAAGTTCGTCGTGACCGCATGGGCCACATCGAGCTAGCTTCACCAGTTGCTCACATCTGGTTCCTAAAATCACTGCCGTCTCGTATCGGTCTACTAATGGATATCCCTCTACGTGATATCGAACGTGTTCTTTACTTCGAGATGTACGTAGTAACTGAACCAGGTATGACTGATCTAGAAAAATCTCAGATGCTTACTGAAGAAGAGTATCTGGATCGTCTAGAAGAGTGGGGTGACGAATTTACTGCTAAGATGGGTGCTGAAGCGATCAAAGATCTGCTTGCAACAATGGACCTTCATCAAGAAGTGGAAGAAATGCGCGAAGAGTTAGAAACGACTAACTCAGAAACTAAGCGTAAAAAAGTTACTAAGCGCCTGAAGCTAGTTGAAGCGTTCATTGCATCGGGTAACGATCCGCAATGGATGATTCTGACTGTACTTCCGGTTCTGCCGCCAGATCTACGTCCTCTAGTACCACTAGATGGCGGTCGTTTTGCGACTTCAGATCTGAACGACCTTTACCGTCGTGTGATCAACCGTAACAACCGTTTGAAGCGCCTTCTAGAGCTAGCTGCTCCGGACATCATCGTACGTAACGAAAAGCGTATGCTGCAAGAGTCTGTTGATGCACTTCTAGATAACGGTCGTCGTGGTCGTGCTATCACTGGTTCTAACAAGCGTCCTCTGAAATCTCTTGCTGATATGATCAAGGGTAAACAAGGTCGTTTCCGTCAGAACCTTCTAGGTAAACGTGTAGACTACTCTGGCCGTTCTGTAATCACAGTAGGTCCATACCTTCGTCTACATCAGTGTGGTCTTCCTAAGAAGATGGCACTTGAGCTATTTAAGCCGTTCATCTACAGCAAGCTAGAAACTCGTGGTATGGCTACGACAATCAAAGCTGCTAAGAAGATGGTAGAGCGCGAAGAAGCTATCGTTTGGGATATCCTGGACGAAGTAATCCGCGAACACCCAGTACTACTTAACCGTGCACCTACACTTCACCGTCTAGGTATCCAAGCGTTTGAACCAGTACTAATCGAAGGTAAAGCGATTCAGCTTCACCCACTAGTGTGTGCGGCATACAACGCCGACTTCGATGGTGACCAAATGGCGGTACACGTGCCTCTAACTCTAGAAGCACAGCTTGAAGCACGTACACTGATGATGTCGACGAATAACATTCTGTCGCCAGCGTCAGGTGATCCGATCATCGTACCTTCTCAGGACGTTGTATTGGGTCTTTACTACATGACACGTGACAAGATCAACGTGAAAGGCGAAGGTATGTACCTTGCTGGCCCTGCTGAGGCTGAAAAGGCATACCGTACTAAGACTGCTGAGCTACACGCTCGCGTTAAAGTACGTATCACCGAAACTGTAGTAGACGAAGATGGTAACAGCACTACTGAAACGAAGATGGTTGATACAACTGTCGGCCGTGCAATGCTATGGCAAATCGTTCCAGCTGGCCTACCGTACAGCATCGTTAACCAAAAGTTAGGTAAGAAGCAGATCTCTACTCTTCTTAACGAGTGTTACCGTAAGCTTGGTCTAAAAGATACAGTAGTATTTGCTGACCAAATCATGTACGCAGGTTTTGCATACGCTGCACTTTCTGGTGTTTCTGTAGGTATCGACGATATGGTTGTACCTCAAGCGAAATACGATGAAATTGAATCTGCTGAAGAAGAAGTTCGCGAAATCCAAGAGCAATTCCAATCTGGTCTTGTTACTGCGGGTGAGCGTTACAACAAAGTTATCGATATCTGGGCATCTACGAATGACCGCGTTGCGAAAGCAATGATGGATAACCTATCTTCTGAAACAGTTATCAACCGTGACGGCGAAGAAGAACAGCAAGAATCGTTCAACAGCATCTACATGATGGCCGACTCGGGCGCACGTGGTTCTGCAGCTCAGATTCGTCAGCTAGCAGGTATGCGTGGTCTGATGGCGCGTCCAGATGGTTCAATCATCGAAACGCCGATCACAGCGAACTTTAAAGAAGGTCTAAACGTCCTTCAGTACTTTATCTCAACGCACGGTGCTCGTAAGGGTCTTGCGGATACAGCACTGAAAACAGCAAACTCGGGTTACCTAACTCGTCGTCTAGTAGACGTTGCTCAAGACGTTGTAGTACACGAACATGACTGTGGCACGCATGAAGGTATCGACATGATGCCTCACATCGAAGGTGGTGACGTTAAAGTTGCACTTTCTGAGCTTGCTCTAGGTCGTGTAGTAGCTGAAGACGTTCTTAAGCCTGGTACTGAAGATGTACTGATTCCACGTAATACTCTGATTGATGAGAAGTGGTGTCAAATCATGGAAGACAACTCAGTAGATAGCATGAAAGTGCGCTCTGTTGTTACCTGTGATGCAGACTTCGGTTGTTGTGCACAGTGTTACGGTCGTGACCTAGCACGTGGTCACCTAGTGAACCAAGGTGAAGCAGTTGGTGTTATCGCTGCACAATCTATCGGTGAACCGGGTACACAGCTAACGATGCGTACGTTCCACATCGGTGGTGCGGCATCTACTGCAGCAGCAGAGAACAGCATCCAAGCTAAGACAACTGGTACTGTGAAACTTCACAATGCTAAGTTCGTAGTTAACAAAGATAAGAAACTGGTTATCACTTCTCGTGCATCTGAGATGACGATTATTGATGAATTCGGCCGTACTAAAGAGAAGCACAAACTTCCTTACGGTTCGATGCTAACCAAAGGCGACAACGCAGCAGTTACTGCTGGTGAAGTTGTAGCTAACTGGGAAGCGCATACCATGCCAATCATCACTGAAGTGGCAGGTCGTATCCAATTCGTAGATATGATCGATGGTATTACAGTTTCTCGTCAAACTGACGATCTAACGGGTCTTTCTTCAAGTGAAGTTACAGACGCAGCAGCTCGCCCAGCAGCAGGTAAAGATATGCGTCCAGCTATCAAACTTGTTGATGAGCAAGGTAACGACGTAATGATCCCTGGTACTGATATGCCAGCTCACTACTTCCTACCTGGCAAAGCGATTGTAAACATCGAAGATGGCGCTGAAGTTGGCATCGGTGACACACTATCTCGTATCCCTCAAAAATCGAGCGGAAACAAAGATATCACCGGTGGTCTACCACGCGTAGCTGACCTATTCGAAGCTCGTAAGCCTAAAGAGCCTGCGATCCTTGCTGAGCACACAGGTACTGTGTCTTTCGGTAAAGAAACGAAAGGTAAGCGTCGTCTAGTAATCACTCGTGAAGGCGGTGACGCTTACGAAGAGATGATTCCTAAGCATCGTCAATTGAACGTGTTCGAAGGTGAGAAGATTGAACGTGGTGATGTAATCGCCGACGGTCCTGAAACTCCACACGATATCCTGCGTCTACGTGGTATCCACGCAGTAACTCAGTACATCGCGAACGAAGTTCAAGAAGTTTACCGCTTACAAGGCGTAAAGATTAACGATAAGCACATCGAGACTATCGTTCGTCAAATGCTACGTAAGTGTACAATCACTCATTCTGGTGACTCTCCGTTCCTACCTGGCGAACAAGTTGAGTACCACAATGTTAAGATTGCTAACCGTAAGCTAGAAGCTGAAGGTAAAGAACTAGTACGTTTCGAACGTGATCTACTAGGTATTACTAAAGCATCTCTTGCAACTGAGTCATTCATCTCAGCTGCATCGTTCCAAGAAACGACTCGCGTACTAACAGAAGCTGCGGTTTCTGGTAAGCGTGATGACCTTCGCGGTCTGAAAGAGAACGTAATTGTTGGTCGTCTGATCCCAGCTGGTACTGGTTTCGCATACCACCAAGAGCGTCAAAAACAACGTGAAGAAGAGCAAGAAGGTCCTTCAGCTGAACAAGCTACTGACAATCTAGCAGCACTTCTAAACGCTGGTTTCTCTTCAGAAGAGTAAGCTCTACGAGTAGTCTCTAAGAGATAAGAAAAAGGCACCTTCGGGTGCCTTTTTTGTATCTGGCGTATTGGTATTTAGCTATGACTTATAAAGTGATAGGTGTGCTTATCTAGCTGGTGAGGTTGGATTTATGTCCTGAAGAGTGCTCTTTGAGGCCAGTAAGATAAAGGGTAGAGATGACTAGGCTGATTAGGGCTGTAACCATATGCTTATGGCTAAAGGTCAGGGCGAGCGAGTAAGCTCTGTCTGAAAGGTTCTGGGTAGTTTGGATAACCTTACAGACAAAACAAAAAGCTTGCACAGAGGCAAGCTTATTAAGGATTCGGCTAACTAAGCGCCTGGTGGAATCGCTAAACTGTCTGCAATAAGCTGGATAAGATTATCTTCTACTTCAAAACGTAGTTCGAGTAGTTCACCTACTTTGGACATATCTCCTTCGAAGTTAGGCAACTCATCGTCTGCATTTACTTTAACGTACTTATCATTGAATTCTAGAAGCGGCTCGGTTGTAAGTACGATCTTCGCGTAAGTTGTATCAATCTCGTCATTGGTTTTAAAGCCTGTTGCTTGCCATTTTTTCATGACCATATCGTAGATCTTAAAATGACCCTCTGAGATATAATCGACAACATGATCACAGAATGAGCTTATTTCTTTAGGGGAAGGGAGTTCAACAACGTTTGATTGCCCGTTGCTAGCTGGCTGCAAGGCACCTAGCTTACAATATTCAACGATTAGAGACTGTCGAGTTTCGAGCCAATG
>NZ_JBFSVA010000043.1:0-14353 GCF_041467655.1 Vibrio sp. 10N.247.311.49 | reverse complement strand
TCGCAATCCGCGAAGGTGGCCGTACAGTTGGTGCTGGTGTTGTAGCTAAAATCTTCGCTTAATAGCATTTAGATTTTTGCACTCTCTTCATTAGAAGAGCACGCATCTGAAAAGGGGAGCTTCGGCTTCCCTTTTGTTTTCTCAAAAGAAATATTACCTTCCATCTGTCTTCTTCCCTCTCGATACAAAACCAACTTCCTATAAATTGCGATTATTTTTCCAACACTACTTGCATACTAAAGTGTGATCTGTATAATGCATTGCACTGGCTAACGCTGGTTGTGAACCAATGAGCACTGAGGAGTAGGTCTTACCTAGTAATGTATACTCAGCTTATGTTCGCGGTTAATAAAAATAGTAAACTTCTTGTTTACTTCAAAAGTTAACTGACAATGCGTCCTAATTTTGGGTGCTACGGTTTCACATAAATCAATCGGCATTCTCTCGTTTTATCGGGTTTGAGTGGCGATATTGTTTGTGTAATTTTTAATAATTGGAGCTCTGTCTCATGCAGAACCAACGTATTCGTATCCGCCTTAAAGCGTTTGATTACAAGCTAATCGATGCTTCAACTGCGGAAATCGTTGAAACAGCAAAACGTACTGGCGCACAGGTTCGTGGTCCTATTCCACTTCCTACTCGTAAAGAGCGTTTCACTGTTCTTACCTCTCCACACGTCAACAAAGATGCACGTGATCAGTACGAAATCCGTACTCACAAGCGTTTGATCGACATCGTTGAGCCAACAGATAAAACTGTTGATGCTCTAATGCGTCTTGATCTTGCAGCTGGCGTTGATGTTCAAATCAGCCTAGGTTAAGGGAGATAAGAATAATGATTGGTCTAGTCGGACGTAAAGTGGGTATGACCCGCGTATTTACTGAAGAAGGCGTTTCTATCCCAGTAACTGTTGTTGAGGTTGAAGCGAACCGTATTTCTCAAGTTAAAACTCTTGAGACAGACGGCTACGCAGCAATCCAAGTAACTACTGGTGCTAAGAAAGCTAACCGTGTAACTAAACCTGAAGCTGGTCACTTCGCGAAAGCGGGTGTAGAAGCAGGTCGCGGTCTTTGGGAATTCCGTTTAGAAAACGGCGAAGAGTTTGAAGTTGGCGCTGAGCTAAACGTAGAACTTTTCAACGAAATTAAAAAAGTAGACGTTACTGGTACATCTAAAGGTAAAGGCTTCCAAGGCGCTATCAAGCGTTGGAACTTCTCTACTCAAGATATGACTCACGGTAACTCTTTGTCTCACCGCGCACCGGGTTCAATTGGCCAATGTCAAACTCCAGGCCGCGTGTTTAAAGGCAAGAAAATGGCAGGTCACATGGGTGCTGAGCGTGTAACGACTCAAAACCTAGAGATCGTACGTGTTGACGCTGAGCGCAATCTACTCCTTATTAAAGGTGCAGTACCGGGCTCAACAGGCGGAAACGTGATCGTAAAACCTGCTGTTAAAGCATAACGTCTAGGAGTAAGTAATGGAATTGATGGTTAAAGGTGCTGATGCACTAACTGTTTCCGAGACTACTTTCGGACGTGACTTCAACGAAGCTCTTGTACACCAAGTAGTTGTTGCATATGCAGCAGGTGCTCGTCAAGGTACTCGTGCTCAAAAGACTCGTTCTGAAGTATCTGGCGGTGGCGCTAAGCCATGGCGTCAAAAAGGTACTGGCCGCGCACGTGCTGGTACAATTCGTAGCCCAATCTGGCGTACAGGTGGTGTTACTTTTGCTGCGAAACCACAAGATCACAGCCAAAAAGTAAACAAAAAAATGTACCGCGGTGCTATGAAGAGCATTCTTTCTGAGCTAGTTCGTCAAGAGCGTTTAATCGTTGTTGATAACTTCTCTGTAGAAGCACCAAAAACAAAAGAACTTGTAGCTAAGCTTAAAGAGCTTGAGCTAAGCGACGTTCTGATTGTGACTGGCGAAGTAGATGAAAATCTATTCTTAGCTGCTCGTAACCTATACAAAGTAGATGCACGTGATGTTGCTGGTGTTGATCCAGTATCACTAATCGCTTTCGACAAGGTTCTAATGACTGCTGACGCAGTTAAGCAAGTTGAGGAGATGCTAGCATGATCACTGAAGAGCGTATCTTAAAAGTTCTACGTGCTCCGCACATCTCTGAAAAAGCAACTATGGCAGCTGAGAAAGCGAACACTATCGTTTTCAAAGTAGCTAAAGATGCAACTAAGAAAGAGATCAAAGCAGCTGTAGAAAAGCTATTTGAAGTTGAAGTTAAGTCTGTAAATACTCTTGTATTAAAGGGTAAGACCAAACGTCAAGGTATGCGTGAAGGCCGTCGTTCAGACGTTAAGAAAGCCTACGTTACTTTGAAAGAAGGTCAAGATCTTGACTTCGTTGGCGGCGCGGAATAACAGGAGTAGTAAAAATGGCTATTGTTAAATGTAAGCCGACTTCCCCTGGTCGTCGTCACGTCGTTAAAGTTGTTAACGCTGACCTACACAAGGGTAAGCCATACGCACCACTTCTAGAGAAAAACTCTAAGAACGGTGGTCGTAACAACAACGGTCGTATTACAGTACGTCACATCGGTGGTGGTCATAAGCACCATTACCGTGTAATTGACTTCAAACGTACTAAAGATGGCATCCCAGCGAAAGTTGAGCGTCTAGAATACGATCCAAACCGTAGTGCTAACATCGCTCTAGTTCTGTACGCAGACGGTGAGCGTCGTTACATCATTGCACCTAAAGGTGTTAACGCAGGCGACCAGATTCAATCTGGCGTAGATGCTGCAATCAAAGCAGGTAACACTCTGCCGATGCGCAACATCCCAGTAGGTTCTACTGTACACTGTGTTGAACTTAAGCCTGGTAAAGGTGCTCAACTAGCTCGTTCGGCTGGTGCTTATGCTCAAATCATCGCTCGCGATGGTGCATACGTAACTATCCGTCTACGTTCTGGTGAGATGCGCAAAGTTCTTTCTGAAGGTCGTGCAACGATCGGTGAAGTTGGAAACTCTGAGCATATGCTACGTGAACTTGGTAAAGCTGGTGCTTCACGCTGGCGCGGCGTACGTCCAACCGTACGTGGTGTAGTAATGAACCCGGTGGATCACCCACATGGTGGTGGTGAAGGCCGCACATCTGGTGGTCGTCACCCAGTTTCTCCTTGGGGCGTTCCTACTAAGGGCTTCAAGACTCGTAAGAACAAGCGCACTGACAAGTACATCGTACGTCGTCGCACTAAATAATTTATAAAGAGGAATCGCCATGCCACGTTCTCTCAAGAAAGGTCCTTTTATTGACCTACACTTGCTGAAGAAGGTAGAGAAAGCGGTGGAAAGCGGAGACAAAAAGCCTATTAAGACTTGGTCCCGTCGCTCAATGATCATCCCAACAATGATTGGTTTGACCATCGCTGTCCATAATGGTCGTCAGCACGTTCCAGTTTTCGTTACCGAAGAAATGATCGGTCACAAACTGGGCGAATTTGCACCAACTCGTACTTATCGCGGTCATGCTGCAGATAAGAAAGCTAAGAAGAAATAAGGAGTAGATGATGGAAGCTTTAGCTAAACATAACTTTGCTCGTATTTCTCCACAGAAAGCTCGCTTAGTTGCAGACCAAATTCGCGGTAAGTCGGTAGACCAAGCTCTAGAAATTCTAACTTTCAGCAACAAAAAAGCTGCTGTATTAGTTAAGAAGGTTCTTGAGTCAGCTATCGCTAACGCGGAACATAACGAAGGTGCAGATATCGACGATCTAAATGTCGCTAAAATCTTCGTAGATGAGGGCCCTATCATGAAGCGTATTATGCCTCGTGCTAAAGGTCGTGCGGATCGTATCTTGAAGCGTTCAAGCCACATCACTATTGTTGTAGCAGATCGCTAAAGACTAGGAGAGTAAGCAATGGGTCAGAAAGTACATCCTAATGGTATTCGTCTTGGCATCGTTAAGCCTTGGAATGCTACATGGTTTGCTAATACCAACGAATTCGCTGACAACCTAGACGGCGACTTCAAGGTACGTCAGTTCCTTACAAAGGAACTACAAAAAGCATCATTATCTCGTATCGTTATCGAGCGTCCAGCTAAGAGCATCCGTGTGACTATTCACACTGCTCGTCCTGGCGTTGTTATCGGTAAGAAAGGTGAAGACGTAGAGAAGCTACGCGCAGCTGTAGCTAAAATCGCAGGTGTACCAGCGCAAATTAACATCGCTGAAGTACGTAAGCCTGAGCTAGATGGTCAGCTTGTAGCTGATAGCATCGCGTCTCAACTAGAGCGTCGTGTTATGTTCCGTCGTGCAATGAAGCGTGCGGTACAAAATGCTATGCGTCTAGGCGCTAAAGGCATCAAAGTACAAGTAGGCGGCCGTCTTGGCGGTGCTGAAATCGCACGTTCTGAGTGGTACCGTGAAGGCCGTGTGCCTCTACACACTCTACGTGCAGACATTGATTACGCAACTTCTTCGGCTCACACTCAATACGGTGTGATCGGCATTAAAGTTTGGATCTTCAAAGGTGAGATTCTAGGCGGTATGCCAGCTGCTAACGCAGTAGAGCCAAAAGGCGATAAGCCTAAGAAGCAGCGTAAAGGCCGTAAGTAAGGAGTCGAACGATGCTACAACCAAAACGTACTAAGTTCCGCAAGGTTATGACTGGTCGTAACCGTGGTCTAGCTAAAGGTACTGAAGTAAGCTTCGGCGAATTCGGTCTTAAAGCTGTTGGCCGTGGTCGTCTGACTGCACGTCAAATCGAAGCGGCACGTCGTGCTATGACACGTCACATTAAGCGTCAAGGTCAAATCTGGATTCGTGTATTCCCAGACAAGCCAATTACTGAAAAGCCTCTTGAAGTTCGTCAAGGTAAAGGTAAAGGTTCAGTTGCGTACTGGGTTGCTCAAATCCAACCAGGCAAAGTTATGTACGAGATGAATGGCGTACCTGAAGAGTTGGCACGTGAAGCGTTCCGCCTAGCGGCACGTAAACTGCCTGTTAAAACTACTTTTGTAACTAAGCAGGTGATGTGATGAAAGCACAAGATCTACGCGAAAAGAACGTTGAAGAGCTTAACGCTGAGCTATTGAATTTGCTACGTGAACAGTTCAACTTGCGCATGCAAGCTGCAACTGGTCAACTTCAGCAAACTCATACTCTAAAAGCTGTACGCCGTGACATCGCACGTGTGAAAACTGTTTTGACTGAAAAGGCAGGCGCATAATGAGCGAAACTAACCGCATCCAGCAAGGCCGTGTAGTAAGCGACAAGATGGACAAGTCTATCGTTGTTGCTATTGAACGCACTGTAAAACACCCAATTTACGGTAAGTTCATCAAACGCACGACTAAAGTACACGCACACGACGAAGACAACACTTGTGGCCTAGGCGACAAAGTTGAAATCGCTGAGTGTCGTCCTCTGTCTAAGACTAAGTCTTGGACATTGGTTAAAGTTCTAGAAAAAGCGAAGATTTAATCTTTGTAATTCTATAACTTATAAGCGGCTCCAAATTATTTTTTGGAGCCGCTTGTTTTTTGTCTACCCAATTTAAAAAAAGGGTGGTACAATTCGCGTCCCTTTTAAAGAGGCAGCCCGACCCGAGAGGGTCTAGTTTTAATATTTAGCGGAGCACTAACAATGATCCAGATGCAAAGTACACTTGACGCAGCAGATAACTCTGGCGCGCGCAAGGTAATGTGTATTAAGGTTCTGGGTGGCTCTCACCGCCGTTATGCACATATCGGTGACGTCATCAAGGTTACAGTGAAGGAAGCGATTCCTCGCGGTAAAGTAAAGAAAGGTGATGTTCTGAAGGCGGTAGTAGTGCGCACCCGTAAAGGCGTTCGTCGCCCAGACGGTTCTGTCATTCGCTTCGACAGTAATGCTTGTGTATTGTTAAATGACACTACTGAGCAACCAGTCGGCACACGTATCTTTGGTCCTGTGACTCGTGAACTTCGTAACGCGAAATTCATGAAGATTGTATCACTAGCACCTGAAGTTCTGTAAGGAGCGGCAATATGGCAGCTAAAATCCGTCGTAATGACGAAGTAATCATTCTTGCTGGTAAAGATAAAGGCAAGAAAGGTAAAGTAACTAAGGTTCTGACAACTGGTAAAGTTATCGTTGAAGGCATCAACCTTGTTAAGAAACACCAAAAGCCGGTTCCGGCTCTAGGTCAACAAGGTGGCATCGTTGAACAAGAAGCAGCTATTGATGCTTCTAACGTTGCTGTTTTTAACGCGGCTACTGGTAAAGCAGACCGTATCGGTTTCCGTATCGAAGATGGCAAGAAAGTTCGTTTCTTCAAATCTAACGGCGAAACTGTTTCTAACTAATTAGAAGTAATTTGGAGTTCTACTATGGCGAAACTGCATGATTACTACAAGTCGTCTGTAGTCGCTGAGCTTACCAAAGAGTTCAGCTACACAAGCGTCATGCAAGTCCCTAGGATTGAGAAAATCACCCTAAATATGGGCGTTGGTGAAGCAATCAACGATAAGAAACTGCTAGAAAACGCAGCAGCTGATATGGCAACGATCTCTGGTCAAAAGCCACTTATCACTAAAGCGCGTAAATCTGTAGCTGGTTTCAAAATTCGTGAAGGCTACCCAATTGGTTGTAAAGTAACCTTGCGTGGTGAGCGCATGTGGGAATTTTTAGAGCGTTTAATCTCTATCGCACTTCCACGTGTACGTGATTTCCGTGGTGTTAGCGCTAAGTCTTTTGACGGTCGCGGTAACTACAGCATGGGCGTTCGCGAGCAAATCATCTTTCCGGAAATCGACTACGATAAAGTCGATCGTGTCCGCGGTCTTGATATCACTATCACGACTTCTGCGGGTTCCGATGAGGAAGGCCGAGCTCTGCTGGCTGCCTTTAACTTCCCATTCCGTAAGTAAGGGTAGGGTTACTGTTATGGCTAAACAATCAATGAAAGCACGTGAAGCTAAACGTGCAAAACTAGTAGCTAAGTTCGCTGAAAAGCGTTCTGCGCTAAAAGTTATCATTAGCGATGTAAACGCATCTGAAGAAGATCGTTGGAATGCGGTTCTTAAACTGCAATCTCTTCCACGTGATTCAAGTGCATCACGTCAGCGCAACCGTTGCAACCAAACTGGTCGTCCACACGGTTACCTACGTAAATTCGGTCTAAGCCGCATTAAGGTTCGTGAAGCTTGCATGAAAGGCGAGATTCCGGGTCTTCGTAAGGCTAGCTGGTAATTGCCACTTAATCATTTGGAGTAAATCTTATGAGCATGCAAGATCCGATTTCGGATATGCTGACCCGAGTTCGTAACGGTCAGGCAGCAAACAAAGTTGCTGTAAAAATGCCTTCTTCAAAGCTTAAAGTTGCAATTGCTGCATTACTTAAAGCTGAAGGTTACATCGTAGACTTCGCTGTTAACAGCGAAGCAAAACCTGAGCTAGAAGTTACTCTTAAGTACTTCCAAGCTAAACCTGTAATCGAGCAAATCAAGCGTGTATCACGTCCTGGTCTAAGAGTTTATAAAAATAAAGACTCTTTACCTACAGTGATGGGTGGTCTTGGTATTGCAGTTGTTTCTACTTCCAAGGGTCTGATGTCTGACCGTGCTGCTCGTAAAGCAGGTCTTGGCGGTGAAATCATCTGTTACGTAGCTTAAGGAGTAGATTATGTCTCGTGTTGCTAAAGCACCTGTCGCTATTCCAGCTGGCGTAGAGGTGAAACTAAACGGCCAAGAAGTTACTGTAAAAGGTAGCAAAGGTGAGCTTACTCGCGTTCTTAACAGCGCCGTAGTTATTGCACAGGAAGAAACCAACCTAACTTTCGGTCCGAAAGAAGGTGTTACTAACGCATGGGCACAAGCTGGTACAGCTCGCGCTCTAGTTAATAACATGGTTGTGGGTGTTACTGAGGGCTTCACTAAGAAGCTAACTCTTAAGGGTGTTGGTTACCGTGCTGCTATGAAAGGCAACTCTGTAGCTCTAACTCTTGGTTTTTCTCACCCAGTAGAGCACGCTCTACCTGAAGGTATTAAAGCTGAGTGCCCTAGCCAAACTGAGATCATCATTACTGGTTGCGATAAGCAAGTAGTAGGTCAAGTTGCGGCTGACATTCGTTCTTACCGTGCTCCTGAGCCTTATAAAGGCAAAGGTGTTCGTTACGCAGATGAAAATGTGCGTACTAAAGAAGCTAAGAAGAAGTAAGGTATCACTATGGATAAGAAAGCATCTCGCATCCGTCGTGCTACACGTGCACGTCGTAAGATTGCAGAACTTGGTGCAACTCGCCTGGTAGTACACCGTACTCCTCGCCATGTTTACGCACAAGTTATCGCGGCAAACGGCTCTGAGGTTATCGCAGCTGCTTCTACTGTAGAAAAAGCGATCCGTGAGCAAGTTAAGAACACTGGTAACGTTGATGCAGCTAAAGCAGTTGGTAAAGCTGTTGCTGAGCGCGCTCTTGAAAAAGGCGTAGCTTCAGTTGCATTTGATCGTTCTGGTTTCCAATACCACGGTCGAGTAGCGGCGCTAGCAGAATCTGCTCGCGAAGCTGGTCTGAAATTCTAAGGTAGGGTTGGAAGATGGCTAAAGAACAACAACAAGCTAATGATTTGCAAGAAAAGCTGATCGCAGTTAACCGTGTATCTAAGACGGTTAAAGGTGGTCGAATCATGAGCTTTACTGCACTAACAGTAGTTGGTGACGGTAACGGTCGCGTAGGTTTCGGTTACGGCAAAGCTCGTGAAGTACCTGCTGCGATTCAAAAAGCAATGGAAAAAGCGCGCCGTAACATGGTTACAGTATCGCTTAACGAAGGCACTCTTCACCACCCGGTGAAAGGTCGTCATTCGGGCTCTAAAGTTTACATGCAGCCAGCTGCAGAAGGTACAGGTGTTATTGCCGGCGGTGCAATGCGTGCTGTACTTGAAGTTGCGGGCGTACATAACGTACTTTCTAAAGCATACGGTTCAACGAACCCGATCAACATCGTTCGTGCAACGATTGGTGCTCTAGTAGACGTTAAGTCACCAGAAATGGTTGCTGCTAAACGTGGTCTAACTGTTGAATCTATTTCGGAGTAAGCACACGATGGCAACTATTAAAGTAACTCAAACTAAAAGCTCAATTGGTCGCCTACCTAAGCACAAAGCGTGTCTTAAAGGTCTAGGTCTTCGTCGCATCAACCATACAGTAGAACTTGAAGATACACCGTGCGTACGCGGTATGATCAACAAGGTTTACTACATGGTTAAGATTGAGGAGTAATCAGAATGCGTTTGAATACTCTATCACCGGCTGCTGGCTCTAAACCTTCTAAGAAGCGTGTAGGTCGTGGTATCGGTTCTGGCCTTGGTAAAACAGGTGGCCGCGGTCACAAAGGTCAAAAGTCACGTTCTGGCGGCTCTGTTCGTCCAGGTTTTGAAGGCGGTCAAATGCCTCTAAAACAACGTCTACCTAAATTCGGTTTCACTTCTCGTAAGAGCCTAGTGTCTGCTGAAGTTCGTCTAGCTGAGCTAGCGAAAGTAACAGGTGACGTAGTTGATCTTAACAGCCTTAAAGCTGCTAACGTTATCACTAAGAACATCGAGTTTGTTAAGATCGTTCTTTCTGGTGACCTAAGCAAAGCTGTGACTGTTAAAGGTCTACGCGTGACTAAAGGCGCTAAAGCTGCAATCGAAGCTGCAGGCGGTAAAATCGAGGAATAATCTCGAGGAACGAGGTACAGATGGCTAAGAAACCAGGACAAGATTTTCGTAGTGCTCAGAGCGGCTTAAGTGAACTAAAGTCGCGCTTATTATTCGTAATTGGTGCACTTTTAGTATTCCGAGCCGGCTCTTTTGTGCCGATCCCTGGTATTGACGCAGCTGTACTTGCCGATTTGTTCGATCAGCAAAAAGGTACCATCGTAGAAATGTTTAACATGTTCTCCGGTGGTGCTCTTGAGCGTGCATCTATATTAGCATTGGGTATCATGCCGTACATTTCGGCATCGATCGTAGTCCAATTGCTAACTGTAGTTCATCCAGCGTTAGCGGAACTCAAGAAAGAGGGTGAAGCAGGCCGTCGTAAGATAAGCCAATATACACGCTACGGCACGCTTGTACTTGCAACATTCCAAGCTATTGGTATCGCAACAGGCTTACCAAACATGGTCGACAATCTGGTTGTTATCAACCAAACCATGTTTACGCTTATTGCTACCGTGAGTTTAGTAACTGGTACCATGTTCTTAATGTGGTTAGGTGAACAAATCACTGAGCGAGGAATCGGTAATGGTATTTCCATTCTGATTTTTGCAGGTATTGTTGCTGGATTGCCTTCTGCAATCGGTCAAACAATCGAGCAAGCGCGTCAAGGTGAATTGCATGTGCTTCTTCTGCTGTTGATTGCTGTATTGTCTTTTGCTGTTATTTACTTCGTAGTTTTCATGGAACGTGGTCAACGTCGTATCGTCGTTAACTATGCGAAACGTCAACAAGGTCGTAAAGTTTTTGCAGCACAAAGCTCTCACTTGCCTCTTAAGATTAATATGGCAGGTGTTATTCCAGCGATTTTCGCATCAAGTATTATTTTGTTCCCAGGAACATTAGCGCAGTGGTTTGGTCAAAATGGTGAAAGCAGCGCGTTCGGTTGGTTAACTGACGTGTCATTAGCTCTTAGCCCAGGTCAACCTTTGTATGTAATGCTTTATGCAGCAGCTATAATCTTCTTCTGTTTCTTCTATACAGCGTTGGTGTTTAACCCACGTGAAACAGCTGATAACTTGAAGAAGTCTGGTGCATTCGTACCCGGTATCCGCCCAGGTGAGCAGACAGCGAAATATATCGATAAAGTGATGACTAGACTAACCCTTGCGGGCGCTCTATACATTACTTTTATATGTCTGATTCCTGAGTTCATGATGGTCGCGTGGAACGTTCGTTTCTACTTTGGCGGCACATCACTACTAATCGTAGTGGTAGTTATCATGGATTTCATGGCACAGGTACAGACTCATCTGATGTCACAACAGTATGATTCTGTGTTAAAGAAAGCGAATCTGAAGGGTTACGGCCGTTAATTCGGTGGTAACAATTTCGATTCCATTTACGGAGTTTAGCAATGAAAGTTCGTGCTTCCGTTAAAAAAATCTGCCGTAACTGTAAAGTTATCAAGCGTAACGGTGTCGTTCGCGTGATTTGCAGTGAGCCAAAGCATAAGCAACGCCAAGGCTAATTAGCAGAAATTTTTACTTGAAATACAAGGTAGAGTCGAGTATATTCCTCGGCCTACCTTTTGCGTGCAAAAGAAGTAGTATGCCGCAGCGTATCCATAACGGGCTTTGCTGCGGATAATTCTTTTATGAACCCCTTAGGAGTGAATAATGGCCCGTATAGCCGGCATTAACATTCCTGATCATAAGCATTCTGTAATTGCACTTACTGCAATCTACGGTATCGGTAAAACTCGCTCTCAAGCTATTCTAGCTGAAGTGGGTATTGCTGAAGATGCTAAGATCAGTGAACTAACTGAAGAGCAGATCGATCAACTGCGTGATGGTGTAGCTAAGTACACTGTAGAAGGTGATCTACGTCGTGAAGTATCGATGAACATCAAGCGTCTTATGGACCTTGGCTGTTACCGCGGTCTTCGTCATCGTCGCAGTCTACCACTACGTGGACAGCGTACTAAAACCAACGCTCGCACCCGTAAGGGTCCGCGCAAGCCGATCAAGAAATAGTCGGATAAGGTAGAGTACAATGGCAAAACAACCAACTCGCGCGCGTAAGCGCGTACGCAAGCAAGTAGCTGATGGCGTAGCGCACATTCATGCTTCTTTCAACAACACAATCGTAACTATCACTGACCGTCAAGGCAACGCTCTTGCATGGGCTACAGCAGGTGGTTCAGGTTTCCGTGGTTCTCGTAAATCTACTCCGTTCGCAGCACAAGTTGCAGCTGAGCGTTGTGGTGAAATGGCTAAAGAATATGGCCTAAAGAACTTGGAAGTTATGGTTAAGGGTCCAGGTCCAGGTCGCGAATCTACTGTTCGTGCACTGAACGCTGCTGGTTTCCGTATCACTAACATTGTTGATGCGACACCAATCCCTCATAACGGTTGTCGTCCACCTAAGAAACGTCGCGTTTAAGTTTCGTTTCTAGGAATATTGGAGAAAGATCATGGCAAGATATTTGGGTCCTAAGCTTAAGCTTAGCCGTCGCGAAGGTACTGACTTATTCCTTAAGTCTGGTGTCCGTGCGATCGATACCAAGTGTAAAATTGATAACGCACCAGGTGTACACGGCGCTCGTCGCGGTCGTCTATCTGAGTATGGCGTTCAGCTTCGTGAGAAGCAAAAAGTTCGTCGTATCTACGGCGTTCTAGAAAAACAATTCCGCAACTACTACAAAGAAGCTGCACGTCTTAAAGGCAACACAGGTGCAAACCTGCTTCAGCTTCTTGAAGGTCGTCTTGATAACGTAGTTTACCGTATGGGCTTTGGCGCTACTCGTGCTGAATCTCGTCAACTAGTTAGCCACAAGTCTATTCTAGTTAACGGTAAAGTTGTAAACGTTCCTTCTTTCAAAGTAGCGGCAAACGACGTTGTTTCTATCCGCGAGAAAGCTAAACAGCAATCTCGTATTAAAGCGGCTCTAGAAGTTGCTGAACAACGTGAAAAGCCAACTTGGATTGAAGTAGATGCTGGCAAAATGGAAGGTACATTCAAGCGTATGCCTGAGCGTTCTGACCTATCAGCTGACATCAATGAACACTTGATCGTCGAACTTTACTCTAAGTAAGGTTAAAAAAAGAGAGGACACAATGCAGGGTTCTGTAACAGAATTTCTTAAGCCGCGTCTTGTTGACATTGAACAGATCAATACGACACACGCGAAAGTAACTCTTGAGCCATTAGAGCGCGGTTTCGGCCACACTCTAGGTAATGCTCTTCGCCGCATTCTTCTATCTTCTATGCCGGGTTGTGCCGTAACAGAAGTTGAAATTGAAGGTGTGCTACACGAATACAGCACTAAAGAAGGCGTTCAGGAAGATATCCTGGAAATCCTTCTAAACCTTAAAGGTTTGGCTGTACGCGTTGCTGAAGGCAAAGATGAAGTGTTTATTACACTGAACAAATCAGGCTCAGGCCCTGTTGTTGCAGGTGACATCACCCACGATGGTGATGTAGAGATCGCTAACCCTGAGCACGTAATTTGTCACCTAACGGATGACAACGCTGAGATCGCTATGCGTATCAAAGTAGAACGTGGTCGTGGTTACGTTCCAGCTTCAGCTCGTATCCATACTGAAGAAGATGAGCGTCCTATCGGTCGTCTACTAGTTGACGCTACTTACAGCCCGGTTGATAAAATCGCTTACGCTGTAGAAGCGGCACGTGTAGAACAACGTACTGATTTAGACAAGCTTGTTATCGATATGGAAACGAACGGTACTCTAGAACCTGAGGAAGCAATCCGTCGTGCAGCTACTATTTTAGCTGAACAATTGGATGCGTTCGTAGATCTTCGTGATGTACGTGTACCTGAGGAGAAGGAAGAGAAGCCAGAATTCGATCCTATCCTACTACGTCCTGTAGACGATCTTGAACTAACAGTTCGCTCTGCTAACTGTTTGAAAGCAGAAGCGATTCACTACATCGGTGATCTTGTACAGCGCACTGAGGTTGAGCTACTTAAAACGCCAAACCTTGGTAAGAAATCTCTTACAGAGATTAAAGATGTGCTTGCTTCACGTGGTCTTTCTCTAGGCATGCGTCTAGAAAACTGGCCACCAGCGTCAATCGCTGAAGATTAATCGAAAAGTTAGAAGGATTAGGTCATGCGCCATCGTAAAAGTGGTCGTCAACTCAACCGCAACAGCAGTCATCGCAAAGCGATGTTCAGCAACATGGCTAGCTCTCTTGTTCGTCACGAAGTTATTAAAACTACCGTGCCTAAAGCAAAAGAACTACGTCGCGTAATTGAGCCATTGATTACCCTAGCTAAGACAGACAGTGTTGCTAACCGTCGTCTTGCATTTGCTCGCACTCGTGATAACGAAGTTGTGGCAAAACTATTTAATGAACTAGGCCCGCGTTTCGCGGCTCGCCAAGGTGGTTACACTCGCATTCTTAAATGTGGTTTCCGTACTGGTGATAAAGCTCCAATGGCTTACATTGAGCTTGTAGACCGCCCAGCTGCTGAAGAAGCTGCTGAGTAATCTATACTAGATTCTTAATACAAAAGCCGAGCATTAGCTCGGCTTTTTTGTGTCTGTAGAACAAGGAAAAGATAATAGAAATTGCACCATGATGTTTGGCACTTTTTGCTTGTCTTATCTGCTCCAATTTTCAAAAATGTCTCGTATCTCGTATCTCGTATCTCGTATCTCGTATCTCGTATCTCGTATCTCGT
>NZ_JBFSVA010000042.1:0-18892 GCF_041467655.1 Vibrio sp. 10N.247.311.49 | reverse complement strand
AACCGAGGTCCACGGATTTGCAATCCGCTGCATAGCCACTCTGCCAAGGCGCCTTTTTAATTCAACACTTTAGGGACTTAAATAAGCCGCACCGCTGTGTTCGGGTGCCTACTTTACGGATTGAGGGGAGATAGTCAAACAAAAAAGTGAATTTAAATTCCGTTTGCTGACATTTAAATCAAATTGCTGCATGTTCGATCTCTTTAATCAAAAAACACACAGCAAAATCGAGTTAAACAAGATGTTCTAGCGCTACCACTTCTTCATAAAACGACCGACAAGACTCGGATGATACGCCCAGCAGTGGTCAAACATAGTCATAAGTTGAGGGTTGCCATACTTAGAAAGACTAACCGCATGGAAACGGTTTTTGTGTTCTTTCAACTTTTCAACCTGAGCAATCATTTCGTCTGATTGTTTCGGCGCAATAAAGTCAGAAAGTACGATTAAATCGGCATTCTTGTATTTATCACCAGTCATTAGGTCAATCGACTTCATGAGAACAGGTTCCAAATCCGTACCGCCGTGGAATGAGTAACTTAAGAAGTCGCTCGCTTCACGTAGGCCATCTTGCCTTGTTAACTCATAGGTAATCTGCTCAGAAGAAAAAAGAATCACGTAACAGTCTCTCTCTTCTGCAAGAGCAATTTGCATTAAGGCATAAGCCATTGCTTTAGCAGACTGCTCAGGGAAACCACTCATAGAACCCGAAGCGTCCACACAGACGATAAACGGACCCTTTTCAATATCGATGTTCTTGCTATCTGGTTTTTGCGCTTTCACTTTGCGTAACGTGCGTGATTTACCTTGCGAACGATAGCTCAGTAAACGCTTGTCGGCCAAGTGCTTGTAAAAGATAACCTCAAGTTCAGGATAAGCTAAGAACATGGTTTCGTTTGGCAGCATCTTGTTAAGGTCATCACTTTCATGAATCCCGACAATATCATCGACCGCTTCATCGCTTTTCTCTTCAACCACCTGCAATTCTTCTACAGGGGCTTTGTGTAGCGAAGGATCATCTTCCTCACCAGCCATACGGCCTAGCTTTTCAGCGATCTCTTGCAAGCCCTTGTGCTTATTCAAGAACTCAGCATGACGTTTCATGATGGTAAGGTCTGTTTTGCTTAATTTGGCAGAAGCCATGTCCCACAAGCGCCCTACACTGCCTTCATCACCCGACTCAGTCACTTTATCCATGTTTTTCATGGTTTCCATGCGCTGATAAAGGTCGGCTAAGACTTTTTCTTTGCTTGTTTCAAGTTCAGTTACTTGAGCTTGTTTAATCGCATCAGAAAGTGATTGGTACCATTGGTCGCAAAAGTAGTGTGGAAACATCGCGTTATAAACACCCTTGTTGTTCTCCATAAGGCGTCGAGCTTGTAGATAAAACGCTGAGTGCCACTCCAGCTTTTTGATAACGCTGTCAATCTCATCAAAGAACTGAGGTTCATCCCAGTAAATCACTTCTTGGTAAAGGGCGATTTCCTCTTGGAATCGATCAGTTTCACACACCTTAGTAACGCGTTTTTTAACTTTACCGCGCCATTTAACTAAGTGGTTTTTCACTGAGGTTTTCACACCTTTGTTCTCTGCAGCCATCATGACTTGAGAACGAGCGATGAGATCATTCATCGCGGTATCAATGATTCCTGAATCAGCCACCATCAAAGCGAGGTTTAAGCCGTCTGCTCCTAACATATGCTCTCCTCTTACTCGAAGTACTGGCTCATAAACTTAATACGCTGAGCGATCTTGGCACTCTTCACTTTCGTGGTTTCAAGATCTTGCGTTACCGATTGCAAACTTGCTTCCATCGCTTTTGGTAAATCAGGGTCAATATAGTTATGAGGTAATGCATCATGGAATTCAGTACGAACGCGTTTTAACTTGAATTCAGCTTCAGTTAACTGTTCTAAGGCTTTCTCAGCGCCACTCAACCACTTGTTGTACAGTTCTTGGTCTAAACCGTCAGTAGTAACCACACTCACCAATACAGAGCGATTGGCGATGTCTTTAATCACTAATTGGTTTGATGCATCCAAGTCGAGTTTTAAACGGCATAGGTTTTTATTTTCGTTTACGTAACCGTAAATATCACCGTGACCTTCTTTAAGAACACGATCAAAATCGTCTTTGGCTACGTATACCCAACGGCTATCGCCTTTCTCAGATTCAGAAACCGACATGTTGCTTTGCAGCATAACCAGTTTCACTAGATTGTAAGCACTGCCCACACTGTACATTTTCGCGTTCTTGATGTCATTCTGGTAAACATCTTTACGCAACAAGCCACTGGTTGACTCCATAGAAAGTGACACCGACAACGTTGATTCAACATCGTCTTGAATCTCTTCTAACTCTTCACGAGACATTTCAATTTGAGCTTTCGACTCTTGTTGATCAAACGCTCGGTTCAATGCAAAGTCTTTCACCACGCTACGAACCACATCACGTGATTCTGGGCTATGCCACAAACAATCTTGCAGAAGCATAATATCCAGCGGGTTCACGCTATCGCGACCACTAAAGAACGCACTCGCTTTCAATAGTTTAACGGCCTTCTTCCAGCGTCTGTCTGATACATACAATTCTGACTCTGAAGCAGAGCCTTGCTTCTTAACCGTCTCTTCAAGCATGGTTTTTAGTTCAAACAACTTATCAAACGAATTGTCTGTCAGTTCCAGCTTATCGAGCTCTTTCTGCCATTGATGGTATTCAATGTCCGTAATCGCCAAACCTTTTGGAATTACCGCTTCTTGAGAAGTACCCGTCGTCAGCATCGATTTGAAGTTTTGTTTGTTTTGAATACGGTTCACGAACACGCGTACCAACATACGGTCATAAAGTGCTTCCAAGCCGCTGTCTTCATCTGGAAGTTCGTTGGATGCCGATACTAGTAGACGCATCGGTACACGTTCAATATCACTGCCGTTTTTGAAAGTCTTTTCGTTAACGACAGTAAGTAGCGTGTTTAGGATTGCAGGGCCGGCTTTCCAGATCTCATCGAGGAAGACGACTTGTGCAGTTGGTAGGTAGCCTTCGGTTAGTCTTACGTAACGACCGTTGTCTTTTAATTCTTGGATACTTAGTGGGCCGAACACTTCCTCGGGAGTAGAGAAACGAGTCATCAAATATTCGAAATAGCTGCTGTTATCAAAAGCCTGAATGAGACGTTTCGCGATAAGGCTTTTTGCGATGCCCGGAGGGCCTAATAGAAACACGCTTTCACCAGCCAAAGCAGCCAGTAAACAAAGCTTAATGGTGTCTTCTCTTTCGTAGACACCATCAGACAGAGCATGCGCTAATTTATTGATTCTTTCAGAGAGTAGCGCCTTGTCAGCATGTGAAGAAATAGAAGGGTTCATGCGTTACTCCGAAAATCTTTGAACAGTTGAGAGTGTAGAATTGTTTTTATACATTTGTTAGCGCTTTGTTACAAGTGCATTTTATTATTGAGTTGCATTTATATCAGATGGTTACGTCGGTAATTTTGGCGCAATCATAGATTCCAATTATGAGAGTAACATCACGAACGGCGTGAAACTAAATCTATTGCTAACCCTAATTTTTCTTTTATTTTCGACACCATAGACGTTATGGTGGTGCACGTCTTCCGTTATACGAAAAATTGGCAAGGAATGTGGCCAGACTGCATGAGTAAAGTTATCCATAAATGGAAAAGTATTTCTCTCATAGAAGAGAACGTGACGCTCCCTACGAACGTCGTGGTAAAACATACAACAATAAACCACCCTGGCGCGGCAGTTATTCTTCCTATCACTTCGTCTGGAAAGATTATCCTCATTAATCAATTTCGCCCTTCTCTCAAAAAGTGGCTTCTAGAGTTACCTGCAGGCACTATGGAAATTGATGAGACACCTCTTGAATGCGCGCAGCGCGAACTGGAAGAAGAAACAGGTTACAGTGCAACTTCTTTTCAAAGTTTAGGGCAAGTCACCCCTTTGGCTGGCTTCTGTGATGAAATACAGTATCTGTTTGTCGCAAAAGACCTAAGCCTCACTACCCGCTTTGAATGTGATGAAGATGAAGTCATAGAAGTGATCGAGCTGAGCTTAGAAGAACTACACAACAAAATACGACACGATCAAATCACCGATACAAAAACTATCGCTTGTTTAAGTAAAGCCCAACTCTGCGGCTACCTATAATACTCTAGGAGAGAAACATGGACTTTCGTTCTGATACCGTAACTAAACCCTCACAAGCAATGCGCGATGTAATGGCAAACGCAGAAGTCGGCGATGATGTATATGGTGACGATCCAACAGTAAACGAGCTTGAGCAGTGGGCAGCAGACGAAACAGGCTTTGAAGCCGCTATGTTCACGTCTTCTGGCACGCAAGCTAACCTACTTGGTTTAATGGCGCACTGTGAGCGTGGTGACGAATACCTTTGTGGCCAACAGGCGCACAACTATAAGTACGAAGCTGGCGGCGCTGCGGTACTTGGTTCTATTCAACCTCAGCCAATTGAAAACAACCCAAATGGCACGTTAGATTTTAAAAAACTTGCTGCTGCGATTAAGCCAGACGACAGCCACTTTGCACGTACTAAGCTGCTTAGTTTAGAAAATACGATTAATGGTAAAGTACTTCCAATGTCTTATTTAGCGGAAGCTCGTGAGTTCGTAAACCAACATGGCTTGCAAATGCACCTAGATGGAGCGCGCGTCTACAATGCGGCAGTCGCGTTAGATGTTCACATTAAAGAGATCGCACAACACTTCGATTCTATGACGATTTGCTTATCGAAAGGTTTAGGCGCTCCAATCGGTTCACTACTTCTTGGTAGTAAAGAGTACATCGCCAAAGCACGCCGCCTACGTAAAATGGTGGGTGGCGGTATGCGTCAGGCAGGTATTCTTGCCGCAGCAGGGAAAATGGCGCTCACGGAGAACGTGGCTCAACTTAAAGCTGACCACGACAATGCAAAAAATCTAGCGATTGGTTTAAACAAGCTAGAAGGCTTTTCTGTTAACCCTAATTTCATCCAAACTAACATTGTGTTTGCTAAATTAGATGAATCAGTAGATATCAACCGCATCGCACGAGAGCTAGGTGAACAAGGTATTACTATGTCACCAGGTAATCCTGTTCGCTTTGTTACTCACCGTGATATTAGTACAGAAGACATTGCTCGATTCCTAACGGAATTAGAAAAAGCGCTGTAACTCTCAGCAAAGTTCTCATCTATCGCTATTAATACTTGAGCTTCCCCTAAGGGGAACCTTTATACTTTTGTTTTCACAGGAGTATATACGTGTACAACAAGTATCTAATCTTACTAACTGCTTCCCTCTCTTTCACACTTCACGCAGACAACTTTGGTGATCCAGAACTCGGTAAACTGAAATCCCCGAGTTGTGTTTTTTGCCATTCAGTTGCTGGCGACAACACGAATAAAAACTCCCCAGACCTTAAAGGGCAAGACCGCCTCTATTTGTTCAATACTATGACAATGTATAAGAACGACCAACGTGAAGGTGCCTACGCTGACATGATGAAGGCTCAATTAAGTCGACTTTCTGAACAAGATTTAAAAGATATTGCTGCCTATTATTCTTCATTATCTAGATAGCGTTCTATTCCATATCGAGAGTTGGCTTTGTTGTGTAATTCAATCGAACTAAACCTAGAACCTACGACCTGTTCAGCTACGCCCACCCCCTCTCGTAGCTCTGTGCCTAAACCTCGTTACAATACAACCAATCATTTATTAATCGAGGCTTTCTGACCTTTTGGATTGATAAAGAGACAATAGTCGGGTGGACGCAGAGCAAACAGAATAAGCGCTCGTTTAGGCCATGTCGGTTCAATGATTTAGCTATCACGACAGCACTCATGGTGAAACGAGTTTTCTCTATGCCACTGACAGCGCTGCAAGGATTTGTAGTCTCGATATTTTGGTTAGCCCATGTGCCGTTAAGTTGTCCGCATTACACCTACATCATTCGTAGAGCCAAGCAAGTTGAGGCCTCATTTAAGACTAAAGCTAGAGGAGCAATACGGCACCTAGCCATCGATGCTACTGGCCTTAAGGTTTATGGTGAATGTGAATGGAAAGTCAAAAACACGGGACGGATGGGAAGCGTAGAGTCTGGCGAAAGCTTCATATTGCAGTCAATACAAACACACATGAGCTCGTTGCCGCCGAGCTAAGTTTATCAACGGTTACAGATAGAGAATTACCCCCGAACTTACTGAAACAAACTCGTTGAAATATCCTTGAAGTACCTGGTGATGGCGCTCACTCTAAGAAAAAGCGATGTATCGAGTTAAACAGTTGCCAGGAGGACAACTAACCTAACCCATCAACCAACTGGACTATGTTTTCATGTAGCCACAAGTAGAAAGGATCTGACTCCCTTTTTTTGTGTTGATAAAGCAAAATCTGCTTGCTATTGAATGATGGGAGCCTCGCATGACTAACTTCAACTAGGTTATGTGTATTATCGATATACAGTTCTGAAGTTGGAAATAGAGCCTCGGTTTGCGCTGCCACAGCTGCGACATTTGAGATTATTTCGGAACGAAAGACTTCGTTATAATTCAATCCTCTTTGCACCAACATGTTTTCCATCATCCCCTCTTTTTCATTCCACTCAGCCAACTGTGCAATTGCAAATCGACATTCTGAAAGATATTCAAATTCTACAATCTTCTTCAGATGAATAGGATGGGATTTATTCGCATACAACTTAAAGTGATCTTCGGCCAAATGTTTATGCAATATGGCCTTGCTGCCTATTGGGACGTCGTAATTAATGCCTAACTGAATGTTATCTTTCGCTAAATTATCAAGCGTATTCTGGTTCCATATGTGGCAAGAAAATGTCACGTTCGGCGCATGCTTGGCAAGGAATAGAAACAAGATATGAGGCAATGACTGTCCTAAAAGCGGATTAATGGCCAAAGAGATATGCCCAGCGTGGCTGTACGCGTCGAACTTCTTTACCGGAGTTAATGTTTTCTCTAGCAGCGCAATTAAGTCAGGGAGTGACTCTGCGATTTGATTACACCTGTAGGTAGGTTTCATTCCTTGTGGAGTCGAAACAAAGAGCTCATCATCAAGCTGCTCTCGAAGTTTCCGTAACTTCCGACTCACAGAAGGCTGAGCAAGAAAAAGTCGCTCCGCAGCATGGGTAACATTTTGCTCTTCTATCAAAACATGTAGAACCTTAAGTAGGTTCAAATCGATCTTGTTTAGCGCAGCTTTCAAAGTACCAACCTCACAGGTATAACATATTTGTCATACCTGTGATTCTATATAGTCATTTCATAAATACCAAACTTTTACTTACCATTACCTCAACTTAATAAAACAGAATATGGTATTTAAAAATGAAAAAAACTCTACTTTCTTTATTAGTGGTCACGTCTTTCTCTACGGTTGCAGGAACGTCCACAACCAGCTTTAACAATGAAGATAAATCAATTGAAGACGTCTTTGCTAACATTGACTCTTCTTCGTGGGCGGTAAACCCAGAAGATCATGGTATGACGGTGCATGAGTACATAAACCAAGAAGGCATTTGGTTTGCTGACAATTTTGCTCGCAACTTTAAGTTAGGCTTAAACAACCTTCATCACTTCAAAGAACTGGCGAACAAAGACACTCGCTGGGTTGTATCACCATCCATTGATCACTTGTACTCAATGGGCGTTATCGATACCTCCAAACCATTTACAGTCGTTGTACCTGAGAACGATGGGAAATTGGTTACACTTCACCTTCAAGATATGAACCACACTCAACCATTTTATAAGGTTGGCGCAGGAACTTACGAGTTCACTCCTGAAATGTTCGATACAAAATATGTGCTGATAGGCTTGCGTTTTGCGACAGATGGAACAAAACAAAACGTTAAACGGATTACAGAAGAGCTTCAGCCGAAAGTGAAAATTATCGGTGGTGGTCAAGATCTTGAAGGATTGCCAAAGCCAAACACTGAGGCTATGGAAGCAGTTCGTACTGCATTAATGCCAGAATACGATAAGTTAAATGACACATACGATACAGTTCAATACCGAGCGCAAGATGTGACTGACTGGGAAAAGACTACTTACACAATTGCTGGAGCGTTCGGCCTATCGACAGCTGACACCGCAATGTATGCACCTTACGCACTAGAGAATGCCAAAGGTGAACAATGTTACCAAGCGACATACGAAGCACCTAAATTAGCTAGTGACCTAGGTTATTACTCAATCACTGTCTACGATTCAAAAGGTTATCTCATGTCGAACGAGAATAACATCGTTTCGACCAATCAAGGACTGACGCAAAACGAAGACGGTACATTCACGGTGGTATTCGGTGGTTTAGACTGTAAAAAACATGCGGATGGTAATAACGTAAACTTTGCTTACACCCCTAAAGACAACTGGTCTTTCTTATTACGTGTCTATCAACCTAACGTTGAATCAATGAAGGTATACACCCTGCCCGAGATTGAAAAGATCTAAGTGCTTAACTATTGCTATGTATCAGAAGTTAACGTAACCAGTATGACTTAAAAAAAAGCGCCTCAGGCGCTTTCATTTTATACATCTCGAACCCAAACATCATTAACATGTTGCTTAAGTAAATCAATCACGCTTTGGTGAATAAAAACCAAACCATAATCTTCTTCTAGTTTGAAGATCAGCCTTTCTTCTAGTGGAATGCTCTCTAACTTAGAAAAATCAAACTCAGTATTTTCAGCATCGATCCAATTTAACTTACCAAATTGCTTTTCTTGATTGGTCAATTTGTAAGTTTGGTGAATGTAAGGCATCCGATAGTCTTCATACACCTTAATTTGATCGCCCGATGGCTGACTTGGAGAGCAATCAACACGAGCATCTAACCATTCCACACCATGCACCACTAAATTTTCAACTTTTTCTGCGATATCACCAATAACAAAAAGCTTTGGTGAAAAAGTCATTTCCAGTAATAAGTCTGGTTCGACAGGTACAATTGGCTTTGGAGTTTGTTGAAATGGAAACTCTGTTAAGTTTTGCTTTGATAAAACACTATATTGATTTTTCATTATCGCCTCAATATTTCGGTACTTCTTGATTGCAATCTAGCTTAAACATCCTCAAATCAGAATAACGGTCATCTTTAGCTACTAGATCGTAAATTTCCTCACAAAACACTGTCGCAGTATCAGCGCCTTGCACCCTAAACAAAATACGTTTTTGGAAAGGTATTTGTACTAGCTTATCTTTTGACAAATACAACTCCATAACAAGGATTTTGTTTCTCTTAGGAGATTTTCTAGTTCGAGACTTAACATCGTCAATAACATCAATAACATTGTTAAGAGCAAGTAAATATCTATCAGTCAACGAGCCATCACTTAATTTTAGTGTCGCTGGGTAGCACTCTATACCATAAGGGTCAAAGCTCATCACGATCTCAGCAAACTCCTTGGTAACACAAAGATCCCCATTATCGGCTATATTTCCAACTTGCTTAGTCGAACCGTCCAGAGCTTCCCACACTATTGGTGATTTCGAGCTCGTAGGTTCATATTCGGATTTGCTATATAGTGGTTCTCTGTTATCAACACATTGAAATTGTGTTGTGCTTCGGTTGAAATTTTCTGAAATTATTGCAAACTTCATCAACTATCCTTTTTATTAACTTATTCTCAGGCTTTGATTTTGGAGAAGTTGACATCGAACATAGGGACAAAATATCTCTCGACAATTACTAACAAAGCGCCTTTTGGCGCTTTGTTATCTTTCATGGTAACAATCTAATATCGACCGTATGGCGCTGTTGTATCGTACCAAACATCAACACAACCTGCTGACTTTAAGTCTTTAACGAAGTCTTCACTAATATACAACTCATTATTTTCGTTAAAAGCAAAAGCATGTTTTTCTTCGGTGTCTAAGTTCGTGATTGTAGGAAATTGCAATAATTCAATTGTTTTATAGTCATCAAACTGTCTGTCATAATCATCAGGGTGACTACCAAAATCAAAATTACTATCCCAAGTATCTTTTCCTTCTAGCCAAATTTTATTTAACTTGTCTAAAATTTCTTCCCAAATTACAAACCGGATATTATCATTGAAAATAACAAACAAATCAGGGTTCGAAAAAATCATACCTGGTCTTTTTTCAGGTAATAATTTACTAATATTATCTTTATTAAACTTGATATACATATCAACCGGCCCACGCTTCATTAAAGTGTTCTATTGGTATAAATTCAACACCATTGGGAGTTGTTGATTCAATTTCTTTTACTATAATTTTGTGAAAGAATGTGTGAAATCCCCAAGCCGAGTCTCTAAATACTAGTCTTTTTTGAAGAGGAATTGATAAAATTTTCTGAGGATCAATGACGATTTTTTTCATACCTGAGATATTTCCGCGTTTGAACCTTTTGAAATTACTCTGTTCATGACAGATGACATCTTGTTCATTTGCTAACTGCAACATCATGAAATCATGTTCACCTTTATCAATTAATTTGATATGTATCCAGTTAGAACCATACAAGTTTGCAATATTCAATCTATCATATATATTTCTAGATATGGAAAAATCAGGCTCCATTATAACATCTGGTATTATATACTTTTCGTCTGGCTTATATTTTGCTAAAACAGGCACAGGGCCACATGGAAAAGTAAATATTGTGCTGTATGCCGCTTCTTCATATTCATCAGGAACTGCATAAATTGGTGTAATTTGGTTTTCTTTTACGAAAAAATAATCACTCATGAGCCTGCCTCTAACTTTTTAGGTTCCATTACCTTGCCTAGTTTATTCCGAATTGCGTGCCCAGTTCCAGTAATATTAAGCCTATGAGGACATTCTTCTCTACTTTTTTTCTCGCTTTCAATGTGACCACCTCCACATCCAATTTTTGAGCTCGGAGCATAGTCTTTACCAAATCTGGACAGAGTCCAATGAAAGCTATTTAGTTTGTCCACTATATCTTCCGCTGCGTCATCGAGATCCTCGGTAAACTCTTTTTTCTTGGAGCTTTTACAGTAATATTTTTTCTCGGCTCTTTTTTTAATCTCGCTTATTTGTTTGTATACTCCTTTCAAGTAGGTGCGTAATTCACTATATAGCTTCTCGCACTCTTCATCCGGGATTTCTTCGGGCTTAGCCTTGCCTCCCCAGTACTTATCTAAAACGGTGTCGTAATCAAGACCTCGATTGTGATTGGAGCGATGAACATGTGTTTCTACTTGGCAAGCAATAATAGTGCTACTTGGCAGCATCACACCATTATTTGCCCTGTTAATGTCATACTCATAAGCCTCTCTCCATAATTTCCACAAATGACCATCCAATGATTCAGTGGTAACAATATGGTGCGCTTGCAAGCCACCTTTTTCAGTATTGTACTTAGAGTCATACCAAGGATGGTTTTTTAGATCACTCGACCATTTATTTTTTGCTATAGCTTTAGCTAGCTTGGAACCGCTTCCTATTATCAATTTATGTTCTGATATTTTGCTATCTGACGGCTTTTTAGACACAGCTGCTCCTCCTCAATAAGCGTCACATTTCTCTGGTTTCTTCTTGCAAACAGGACAAACAAACTCTTTTTTATCCTTTTTCTCATTGGTGTTATCGTTACTCTTTCCTGACTGCGCAGATTTACCAGTGTTGTGCTTAACTTTTGCAGGATAAGCTCGCTCGCCTTTACCCAAAATTCGAGCGAATAACTGGTCAAACTCACCCATCGCTTCTTTTAGTTTATCTGGCACCATTTTATCGATTGTTTTCACTTCGTCGGCTAACTTTAAGAAGTACTCTGCTAGTTCATCAGCTCCCATGCGATTAGCGTAAGAAGCAAGCTCACTCGCCACTTCAATACAAGGTTTTAGAACATCCGATACAATATTGCTCGCCTGCTTGGCGTAATCAACCCATTTTAATGTACGCAAGAACTTTTCTGGATCACCTTTGCCCATCCCCCGAAGTACCGCGAGTAAAGTGTCTTTCGATGTGCCCTTACCACCTTTCAAAGCGACTTTACATGTACCTTTAACTGCACTACCAAACGTTGGAACACAGCCAATCAAAGTCAAAGAGAGTGCCAACCAATTTTCTGGCTTATCTCGCTCTTCTTCACTTAATAGTGTCATGATATTTGCTGAGAGGTCTCGTACATCCGCTGCTTGGTCTACGACGGGGATCATTGTCAGCGCTGTGTTTGCAATGATTTGCTCTACCGATGCATCATCATTAAAGTCACCTAAAATTACCCCCCAGATCCAGCTGGCAGCGCCAGACATTCTCTTCCAAGAATTTTCCCAGAAACCAACCTCACCTCGTTTGGCTTCTTCAATAATTAATTGGGCATTCGCATTTGGGTTGAAATTAGGGTTGGTTTTAGTTGGGATGTTTGGCATGAATTCGCGACTATCTTCACCATAGTCAATGTTAAATTCACCAGGTGCAACCCCACTCACCGAAGCTTTGCCTACATTATCTAATGTACCTTCAAAGGAAGCGCCGGTTTGATCAATCAGTTTATATGTAGCCCCTTGAACAGGTTCTCCATCAGAATAAGAAAGAAACAGGTCTACCGTATACGTCCCTTCTTGCTCTTCTGTCACAGAAACCGAAGGGTTTTGAGCACCGCCTAAACACATGGTGTTGGCTTTATTCATGGTCATTTGATCAGAAAGGCGGCATACACCGACACCTTCGAACTTAACGGTAGGAGAAGCTGATATGAATTCGGCCTCGGCTTCAATAGTGCCTGAGGCTACGCCCTTTTTATCACCACCTGCATCGCCAGTACTGGCGCTGAATTTACTGCCTTTAATAGCAATGCTGTTACCGCCATCCATAGAGACGGTCGTGGTGCCGCCTACTAAATCGGCGGACTTTGCATTGTTACCATAAGGGATAGGAACAACAGGTTTGCCGACTGTTGTTAAACAAACATCAGGGAGTGTTGCGTTCGCTTCTCCTCCTGAGCCTTGATGAACTACGCTGAGTCCATTCGCACAAACTGTTACGCCCATAGTAAATCCAATTAAATTCCAATAGATGTATGATAAAAGAGATCGCAGGCTGCAATCTCTCTAAGTACGTAGTGAAAATGAAGGATGAGACTGTTACTTCGAGTCTATTTTTAAAAACGGACAGAAGATCTCACAATTAAATCTGATGCTACTGATACACATCCAAAAGCTGCTGAAATTTTAGGTCAATAACCAAGTAAGTCGCAGCATACATAACGCCAAAGATGACAGTACTGACGCCAAGAATTAACTTAGGGGAAATAACCCGTTTGAGCGGTTTTTTTAAGTACTTCGCCTTTAAGTTAACTAACGTTACTTTTTCCTGCTCAGCTAAACGCTCGTCTCTAACTAAGCGATAGATAGTATTTCCTATCTCTGAAAGCTTTTCGTTGCCACGCTCTTCTCGACCATACTTGCCTTGGAACCCTAGCTGCAGCAACAAATAGAGGAATTCTATTACGTGTCTATATTTTCGAGGGTCAGCTTTTAAGCGCTCTAAGATGGTGAAGAACTTGTCGCCACCCGATGTTTCGTTATGAAACTCAGACAACAAACTATTTGTACTCCAATGACTGTTCGCCCCCCACTCTTGTCGACATACAGATTCGTCTATCGCAGCACATAAGCAATAGCGTATGACCAATATTGATGCTCGATCCAACTCCATTTCATTGAGCTTTCGCTCACCTTTGCGAATTTCTCGTGCAACTTGTTCTCTAAAAGGGCCAGGGTCGTCCAACCAAGGAATCGAAGACATGCATGAGAGACTGGCGATTAACCAAGTAAACTGATCGACCAAAGGATTAACACCCATACTCTCAACATTTAGGTCTCTTACCGCAATATTTCTAGATAAATCAGGTGCAGGCATAACCTCCATTGGCTTGCCTGGCTCTGGTTGAAATAGTACTACTGTGACATCGTTTTCGGCGTAACTCATAGGCGTACAGCCCAAAGCTGTAGTGACAAGTTCGCGAAGTCACCTGCAATATGGACAGCGATGGCAGCTGTGTTATTCAATGCATTCCATTCGTCACTCGCTTTATCGAGCTCAAAATAGGTATAACCTGCATGATAAGGCAACGCTCGAGGTACCACTGGCATTGGTTTCATTTCAATGCCCGGCAATTGTAAGTTAATTAGATCGCGAATATTGTCGATCGAACCAATCTTAGTTTGGCTCACAAATTGTGTATGTAAAATATCAAGCGGTACGTCTGCTTTAACAGCAAGAATAAACGTCGTAGATTCGACAATTTTACTGTCTGGAATTGCTGCTGTTCGAATTCCGTAGCTTTGCTCTCTCAATGTTAGAGGTATTGCGCGTTGCTCTGACATCACACTGAGTGTCATTTTCGCGCTATCAAGTGTCCGAGATAAACAATCAGTAAGTTGGCTGTGGTTATATTTGGTGAACTCTTGTGGTCTGCGAGATGCAGAACACAATGTGGATAATTCACCCTCAGCTTGTAATAGGATTCGGTAAAACGACTCTGGGTGAACACCCTCTACGCTTGCAAAATGCCAGAACAACGGTTCGTAGCGATTTAAGGCTTGTAACAACATAAAGTCAGCAACAGATGATACGCCCTGTTGGTCAACCACCCCCAAACGCTGAACTATAGATTCTGCTCTATGTTTGAGCATTGACGCGAATTCAGTCGCGAACTTGCTTAAAACGGTAGAAGCATGAATATCAATACACGTCGGGATATAGTTCTCATCCAAAATGATGCTTCCGTCTGGCTTCACTTCGGAAATTTTTAAAATGGGTATCGATGTATAAGAACTCTTATCTTCGTGGTCGTACATTAAGAAGAAGTTAAGTTTACCCACCACAATACTTGCCATATCTTCTGATTCATAACATGCATCGACGGCTTCTTGGGTCTCCATGTTATAACGAGCACCGTCACCATTACCTCCAAAGAGTTCCGAACGCTCTGATGGTAGTGGGCAACATAAGTACACCACTTTATCCGCAATAGATGGGTCAACATCTCTTACTTCTGGAAGTTCAGCAAGAAGCGGTAAATCAAATGGCGTGCGGTCTTGTAATATACCTTCTGCTCGTGTGATTCCGATTTTTCCTAATGCCAATAGCTCAGTATTAATCTCAATTTTTTTTACTCCCCAATGTAATGGAGAGCTATTAGAGCTAAGCATGTTAGATAACTTACTTTGAGATCGGTCTAGTTGTTGGAAATGTTGAGGCTTCATGAACATACCATCTTGCCAAACAACTGGATTATATAAAGACATTCGTCAGTTCCTTAAAAATACGTCTGTTCAATACCGCGAGTATTGTTCGAAGATAATTCACTACCCTCTACTTTTAATCTCAGAAAGTACTCACTTTTTTCTTCGATCACTTCAACCTTCCGCCAAGACGAGCCATCAATATCTCTGAATGCCACAGAAAAACCTAATGCACGCGTCGTTGGATCTAACTCTAAAATCTCATGTAGCTCATCGCCCGGCTGCAGTTGGTATTCATATCGTTTAATATACTCATCACCTAAGGACGCTTTATCATTTTCGAATAGAGCAAAGAAATCCAAACTACGAAATAAAACAGGTGAAGTGAGTTCATGAACTCTCAGAATGACCGGCGAAGATTGTCCCTGCTCTCGTACATTGAGAAGTTCTGACGCTTCTATCACGAGTTCAATTGAAGATGTTTCTGGTGTAATTCCAGATGATTCTTTAAACTGCTCCCACATAGAGCAACCTGATAATAGAAACAAGGTAATGGGGATTATAAGTTTACGCATGATCAGCTTTTGCAACCTTACTGTATCTGTCTTTCATCAACGCTTTAAATGTCGACTCATTGAATTGTCGAGTATTCTGCTCATAATGTTCGCTGTACTTTTGCCATAGCTTTGACTTACTAAGGAAGCGCGTTTCCTGGCTTAAAGTGTTTGCAAACTGCTGAGGATCATTCGCTTTTAGTTGCTCCAATACCAAATCGTTAATTGCCTTGGCATATAAGGTATCGTGCTCGCTAAGTTCATCCAGTATCTGTTCAATTAGCTCATTTGGAGCCAATAGATTTTGACTATTTAGCGTTAACATCAATGTAGTTAGGCTAAGATCATTGTGAGCAAAGGAGCTTTCGTCAGTAAGCTCTTCAACACTCTGTAAATCTTTGTACAAATTATCGATACACAATCGCAAACAAGCGCCCATTTGTTTAAAAAATAAAGCGTCATGTTTCGTGTCAGACTCTAAATCAACACCCAGTCCTTCAAAGAATGCATGTGTTACATTTTCATGTTCGTAAGAAGTTTCACTCAATGCGGTATTACTCTGAGTTCTACTCTCACTTTCAACAGGCTGCTCTTGTGGTTCGGTATGAGGGACAAACTCTTGTGTCACCTCTTCCCACTTGTGGCTTTGTATATTTGCGGAATTAGGGATAATAGTAACAGGCGGTACTTTTGTCGGTTTACGCTTGGGAACATCTGAACTGCCGGTAAGCGTATCTGACTTAAAATCGGTACCTTCAATGTTTGTTGGTTTTAAACGGTTCGGTATCTTAGTTTGATCATCAGCGATGTCTTGAGCATTCAGGTTCGCCTGCTGTTCTTCTTCCATCCCCATCCAATCTTCAGGAATCAGACTAGGGAGGTCGAACTCAGAATGGATGCTTAAACTGTCATCAACAACTTGCCTTTGTGGTTCTATCGATGACTTCATAAGATTTTTTTTGTTACTTTCGTCTCGGACCAAATAATCATCATCTCTCTGCATTGAGAATTTTAAGTGCTCGACGGGATCATGAGTATCTACTCCATCAGGTTTCGTTTCCATGAAGAGATCTTCAAGCGCGCCTGTCTCTGCTTCTTCCTCAACAACGGATTCTTCCAAGTTCATTAAAGGGTCTGTTGAATCTCTTTCTGGCGCTATTTCAGAAGCTATGTCGTATGAAGTCGTTACCAACTCAAGAGAAATACTCACTTCATATTGTCCGAGAGAAACTCTGTCACCATCGCACAACGAAACTGGTTGATTCTTTAGGATCTTATTACCATTAACCAATGTGCCATTTGTACTCACATCACTAATGTAATAAGTGTCTCCATATATACTCAATAGACAGTGCGTACCAGATATGAATCGGTTGTGATCCGTTAAAGTCACTGTACAACCTGCTTCTCGCCCTAGAGATCCACCTTCTTCAGGCATCTCGATACTTTTAGCTCCAACATATTCTTCAGGGCACTTCGAGATCACCAAAACCAATTGATTTATACGCATGAATAGCCTTTAAAACAGAAGAGAAACACTAAACTCGACACCACCTAGACCTTCGTTATAAAAAGGTAAGATGTATGAAGCTTGCGGGATTATTTGTAAATGAGCGTCTGGGTTACTTCCTAACTTGATCACACTACCAAAAGTCACAACAGCGCCAGCTTCAAATTGATCGATATCTTCAAGTTGTTCGCCGTAACGAAAGCCTTGGTCGTCAACTTTCCAACGGTTTGAGTATTGCGAGTAACCTAAAGACAAGCCTGCACCTATATAAGGTGTGAACACCGACCAGCTACCTAAAGCATACTGAGGCACAATACGAAATTCGTAATTGGTTACCTCGTTATAAACGCCATTCTTTGGAGCTTCGATATCATCTTCTGCTAAATAATTGAACCCTAACCACCAACGCCATCGGTTGTTGCTTTCATCAATTGGACGTGTATGGACGAACCCGTAACGTAGAGCATCTACTTGTCCACTCGGCCCTTCATCATATTCTATAGTGTCTATGCTCAGCATATTTACTGAACCACCATATCTTTCACCCTTCGCGATTGCGATGGACGAAAAAAGACACATTGTGGATATTAGACCGATTTGACTTAGGTTTCGCATGCTTCCCTCTGAGTTCATCCATATATTAACTAGATGCGCAAGATAGCAAGTATTATGTCTTTTACAATAAGGAGACGGTCACACCCGCCATTTACGACATTATAACTAGCAAAAAAAACGATATATCTACAAGAAAATGCATTACGAATAATTACAAATAAAATTCATTTATAAAATCAAAACTATCAATAATTGAAAAATCAAACGACCAACAACCATCCAAAGAAAGAAGGTTGTTCAATACAAGAAAATTAGCATTCACAAAATTCAAAAAACCTAAAATGCCACTTTTTTATCTTTAACCTATGGCATAATCATTTAAAGCATTTTTCTAATTTAGTGTTAGTTAATATTTATGCAATCATTGACAAGAGTAATTATTAATCAATAAAGCACCACACGTAGGAATAGTTAGATTCATATTATTTCTCCCCAAAAAGACCATAAATGTGACCTTCATCACTGAAATTTTATAAAGCCTAGTCGTAAATTGTTACATTTTTTGATCTTTTTGTGAATAACGTCACATAGTGCTAAAATTAAGAATGTCGCAGTTCGGAGTTGAATTCGGGAATATAAATAAAAAACAAGCGAGGCTAAATTTATTAGTTATCGCTAAATTTCGATTTCGTTATATATACAGTTGGATATCAAGATTATGTTCTCCTCAGATTTCACAAGACGGCCTATTGACGAAGAAAAGCCTAGCGGAACTAACCCAAACGCATTAGATGATTTTACAGAGATAAAACGTCAAATTAATAACCTTAATAAGGTGACAGGGAGAGTCTCTTGGAAAAAGGTTCAGTCTCTTTCAAAAACGATACTTTCGAAAAACAGCAAAGATTTCCGTTGTAGTTGCTACTTTACTGTCGCAGCAACACATAATGATGGCTTAAAAGGTTTAGCTGAAGGACTCAGTTCTATTCTGGACTTATGCGTCGTTTATTGGTTTACCGCATATCCAGAAGTTACAAAATCAAACGCAAGGATTGG
>NZ_JBFSVA010000041.1:0-21012 GCF_041467655.1 Vibrio sp. 10N.247.311.49 | reverse complement strand
GTCGTCAGGTTTTACGTAGTTATTGTCGATACCTGCCGACATACCATCGATACCTACTGCTTGTAGCGACGCAGTGTCTGTTATAACGACGTTGTGACCCATTGATTGGGCTGGCATAGAACCAGTATGGTTTAGCGTCAGCTTCACTTCTTTACAGCTCGCTGGAACGCTTAATGTGTCAGTTGAAAATTTCATTTGATCACTAGCATCAATCGATACTTCACATTCCGAGCTCGCTTGAGCGGTAAAGCTAGCACCTACAAGCGCTATCGTTGTTGCGATTAATCGTAAAGACATACACTGTTCTCCATTATTTTAGGGGGAGGTTATTCCATGAGGTTGATTGATACGTATTATCCTAGAAAGATGATCATAGTAATGTGCTACGACTTGAATTGTGTGCAACTCGTTGCTTTGTAAATGGTAAGTTTTTGTAGGAAAGGGCAAAACTAATCAGCGCATGAACAACCGTTTAGGGGGGAATGGTTGCTCGAGACTAGAATCGCAGACAACAAAAAGCCCGAGCATAAACTCGGGCCTTGAATAGTTTTCTTTATAGCTTAAGGGGAAGCTAGATTGCCTGACGAAGTTGGAAATAACGTCCTTCTTCGTTTAACAGCTTCTCGTGAGAGCCGTTTTCAACAATCTCGCCTTGTTCAATCAGAACGATAGAATCCATCGATTCCAGACCAATCAAACGGTGTGTAATGAAAATAACCGTCTTGCCTTCGAAGTGCTTCTCGAACAGCGTCATGATGCTTTGCTCTGTTTGCTTATCTAAGCCTTCTGTTGGCTCATCAAGAAGCAGGATAGGGGCATCATGAAGGATTGCACGTGCAATACCAATACGGCGCTTCTCACCACCAGACAGTTGACGACCACCGTCACCCAACCAGCTATCAAGCGCGTTATTCTCCAGCAGCTTTTCTAGACCAACATCTTTTAGGATATTCGCTAAGTGATCATCGGTCGCTTCTGGTCTTGCAATCAACAAGTTGTCACGCAAAGTACCATTTAGAATGTCGACACGTTGGCTTACCACACTGATTGATTCACGAAGCTGTGATTCGTTCCACTGAGTCAGTTCAATGCCCGCGATTGAGATGTAACCCTTTTTAGGATCCCAGTAGCGAGTCAGAAGCTGAATCAGTGTCGATTTACCAGAACCCGTTTGACCAACAATCGCAACCTTGTGCGTGGCAGGGATCGTTAGGTCAACAGCGTTCAGAACACTGCGCTCAGAGTCAGGGTAGTTGAACGTCACGTTTGAGAACGTAATATCAAGCGGCTTGTTGATGTCGAGTTTCTCTTCAGCAAACTGAACTTCAGGTTCTGACAGAATAACTTCATTCAAGCGACGAGCAGAAGACAGAGTTTGACCTAAATGCTGGAACGCGCCTGCGATAGGCATCAGCAGTTCAAAACTTGCCATGGTTGCGAATGCCATTAGCGCGATGAACGGGTCTGGTGCATTACCACCCACACCGTCAGCCGCAAGCCAAAGCATAAGAACCAACGTTAAACCGTTGAACAGCATTAGCGCAGCTGAAGCCATACCGGTTAGGTTAGCATTCACAAACTGATTCGCCATCAGCTTGCGTTGCGTTTCTAGAATCGCATTACGGTAACGCTCCTCAGCACCGAACAGAGTTAGCTCGCTGTAGCCTTCAATCCAATCAAGCGTCGTTACACGAAGATCCGCTTTGTTCTGTGTTAGCTCACCACCATTACGTTTACCAAGCTTGTAGAACAAGATTGGCCAAACCAACAGCATGATAAGAAGGATAGAACCTAGGATTAAACCTAGTGAGCTATCAAACCACATCAAGAACAGAGTCAGGAAGAAGATCCCAAATACACCCACCGTCACTGGGCTTACTAAGCGCAAGTAAACGTGGTCCATTGCATCGACATCAGCAACCAAACGGTTCAGTAGGTCAGCATCACGAAGGTTTGAAATACGACCTGGGATCAGCGGAGCCAGCTTCTTAAAGAAGAAGATACGCAGATCAGTCAGTAGTTTGAATGTCGCATTGTGGCTCACAACACGCTCACCCCAACGACCCGCTGTTCGGCTCATTGCTAAACCACGTACACCACCACCTGGTAGCATGTAGTTGAAGGTTTCACGTGCAATCGTAAGGCCAGCAACCGCAGAAGCTGAAATAAACCAGCCTGATAGCGTTAACAAGCCGATAGAAGCCGATAGAGTAGCAAAAGCCAATAGCATGCCTAGCGATAGGCCAAACCAATGCTTTTTATAGAGTTTCAGGTAAGGCAGTAAATCACGCATCTAAATTACCCTTATTATCTTGTTGAGCTAAGTTCGCGTTAAGCATCTCTTCGAATAAACCACCCGCAGTCGAAAGCTGAGAGTAATGACCTTGTTCAACCAGACCACCATCGCGCATAACCAGAATATTATCGACTGATTTAAGAGGAGCGAGTTGGTGCGTCACAAGCAGGGCAGTGCGGCTTTCAATGTTGCTATTGATGCCTTTCATCACTAACTGTTCGCTACGAGTATCTAGGCTGGCTGTTGGTTCATCTAACAACCAGAACTGACCGTCTTGAATCATTGCGCGAGCCAGAGCCAAACGCTGAGATTGACCAACAGACAGGCCGCCAGAGCGATCAGAAATCATGTAATCCAAGCCGTGCTCGTTTACAAACTCGCTAGCAAATGATTGCTCAAGTGCATTCTCGACAACTTGGTCAGCGATATCATGCTTACCTAGAGTGACGTTGTCACGAATGCTACCGTGCAGTAGCAACGGATTTTGACCAACCCAGCTAATGGTTTTACGCCAAGAGGTTAAGTCGAGGTCACGCAATTCAACGCCATTGATTTTCAAGCTTCCTTCATAAGGCATGAAACCAAGAATGGCATTAATCAAACTTGTCTTACCCGCACCACTTGGGCCAACTAATGCAGTTGATTGTCGAGTATTCAGTGCGAACGAGATAGGGCCAACCAGTTGAACACCTTCAGGGCTCAACACTTTCAGATCTTGAGCTTCAATATTGATGCCTTGAGCTGGGTCTAGTTGAGTGTCACCTGATTTAACCTTAGTGATGTCGGTTTCTAGGAACTCAACAATACTCTCGGCAGCACCCACCGCTTGTTGCTTCGCGTGGTAGAACGTACCTAAGTCGCGCAGAGGTTGGTAAAACTCTGGCGCTAAGATAAGGATAAACAAACCTGCGAATAGCGTAATGCCTGCACCGTAGTGGCCGAAGTTCAGCTCACCGATGTAGGTGAAACCAAAGTAAACCGCCGTCATCGCGATAGAGATCGACGTGAAGAACTCAAGTACCGCAGAAGACAAGAAAGCGATTTTCAACACATCCATGGTGCGCGTTCTGAACACTTCAGATGCACCTTTCAATACTTCTGTTTCAGCGTTGGTGCGGTCAAATAGACGAATAGTCGTCATGGACTGCAAACGGTCGTAAAAGTGACCAGAAAGACGCTGCAGCGCTTTGAAGTTTTTACGGTTTGCATCGGCCGCTTTCATACCCACAAGTGCCATGAACATCGGTACCAGTGGAGCAGTAATCAAGAAGATCAGTCCTGCTGCCCAGTTCACTGGGAACACCACAACCAAAATAATGAATGGAATCATTACCGATAAAGACATCTGAGGTAAGTAACGAGAGAAGAAGTCTTGCATGTCTTCTACTTGTTCTAGCAACAGCGTTGCCCACGTACCGGCAGGTTTGCCTTTAATGTAAGCAGGGCCTAACTCACGTAACTTATCAAGGATGAGTTGCCTGATGTAAACACGGATCTGTTCACCACAGCGATAACCTGCGATCTCACGTCCCCATGTACAGCCAGCACGGCCAACGACCGATAATGCCAAGCCTGCGAAATGACCAACCAGTTCAGATTTATCGACATTCTCGATGATCAGCTGGTGAAGAATAGAGGCGAGAAGAGCTGCTTGAGCAATTAAAAACACGCTTGAAAGTACGCCAAGGCTAATCGCAATCATAAGCCAGCGTTTCGCTAACTTACTCTGTTGCTTAAGCCACTTATTCAAGCTGCGTTGTTTTTTCTTATCCATTATGAAGGCTTAATGATAATTATTATTTGTTGAGGGCGGGTAGTATACAAAAGAAAGCCCAGTGGATATACCGCTGGGCTCTAGGGATTTACAACAAATTGTGATGATGCCCTGCATCTACTGAGGCGAGAGTTCAGATAATCAAATCTGCAATCTCAGATTTACTTATCGTTAAGACCATCTAGGAAGCGTTCAGCATCCAATGCAGCCATACAACCTGTGCCTGCAGAAGTAATTGCTTGGCGGTAGTTGTGGTCCATTACATCACCTGCAGCGAACACGCCTGGGATGCTGGTTTGTGTCGCGTTACCTTCAAGACCTGACTGAACGATGATGTAGTCATCTTTCATATCCACTTGGCCCTTGAAGATTTCAGTGTTTGGTTGGTGACCGATAGCAATGAATGCGCCCATTACTTCGATGTCTTCCGTTTTATCAGACTGAGTATCTTTAATGCGAACGCCCGTTACGCCCATGTCGTCGCCTAGAACTTCGTCTAGCGTGCGATCAGTGTGAAGAACAATGTTGCCGTTCTCTACTTTGTCCATTAAACGTTTCACTAGGATCTTTTCAGCGCGGAAAGTGTCACGGCGGTGAACTAGGTGAACTTCAGACGCGATGTTAGACAGGTAAAGTGCTTCTTCAACAGCCGTGTTACCACCACCAACAACCGCCACTTTCTGGTTGCGGTAGAAGAAACCATCACACGTTGCACAAGCAGAAACGCCACGGCCTTTAAATGCTTCTTCAGACTCTAAACCTAAGTACTTAGCCGATGCACCCGTAGAGATGATCAATGCATCACACGTGTACTCGCCTGAATCGCCTTTAAGACGGAAAGGGCGGTTTGATAGGTCGACTTCGTTAATGTGGTCGAACAGGATTTCTGTTTCAAAGCGCTCTGCGTGCTCTTTCATGCGATCCATTAGAGCTGGACCCGTTAAACCTTCAGCATCACCCGGCCAGTTTTCCACTTCTGTTGTGGTTGTAAGCTGACCACCTTGCTGCATACCAGTAACCAGAACTGGGTTTAGGTTTGCACGAGCAGCGTAAACTGCAGCTGTATAGCCAGCAGGGCCAGAACCAAGAATCAATAAATTACAGTGCTTTACGTCGCTCATGAGGACTCCGAAATTGAAATTGTTTTTATTTATAATCGCTTAGGATTGTATGGAAAATATGGAGGCAATAAAAGGTTAAACAAGGGCAGAAGTGTAATTAATCGTTATACGTTAGAACATAACCGAACTAAATGATGGTCTTGTAATCCTGTGTCTTAGATCAATAGCGATAAGTCAAGGAAAGTGCTCTTGCAAACAGCTATGCATATTGCTCACTTTTAGGGCCTTCTTGATCATGGTGTTTCTATAGCAGTATTTACTTTTTTTCGTATACATTGATGAGTAGAAAAACAAGAGAACCTGAATCCTATGTTTTATTTTAAAAAGTTTGCGTCAAAAGACGCTGCAAGAATTCATCAAAATTAGCGTGCAGATAAGCGACCACAAGACGCACTTTTAGTATGAACGGCATGATTACAAACAGGTGTAATGTTGGTTAATACTTGAACTGTTGAGTGTTTCTCGGTTGTTATTTTTTTGTATGTGTTATTATTGATATTTATATATTGCGCGGAATCATTTGAACTCTATGCAGATTCTAATCCTTTTTATCAATGTGTTTATTGTGTGCCTGAATTCGGTTTTTGCTTCTCCGCTGCAGGTCAGCGGGGAACAATCTGTGTTAGCTAATGAAGCTGTAAGATGGTATAAAATGCCTTTGTTATCTGATCCAGTCGATTTTCCCATATTAAAAAAACACATTGAATCCTCTCCAAGGATTGAAACGATATTTGGTGGTGAAGGGGCGTTTGGGTTGAGAGTTGATTTGGCCAACTCCGATATCAAGTCGTCACAACAAATAGTTACACTCCGTGCAAACTATTTGGATCAAGGTTGGGGGTACTGGCAATCAACAAATGGTCAAGTAAGGCGAATACTTGATTTTGGCCAATTAAGTAACAAGAGTATCTTGCATCTGCATAGGCAAAGCTTCCCGTTAATATTGGATGCGGAGGAATCTGGAACACTTTGGCTCTACTTGGAAGCAAAGAAATTTCCAAAGGCAGTTAACTTCACTCTTCAACCTGAATATCCATTTTATATTCACGTTTTCCGCAACAATACGCTCACATTAGCTTCTATTACTGTCATGCTAACGTTGGGAGTTTTCGCTCTTTTTTGTTACTTTCAAACTAAACATCCAGTCACACTGGCTTGTGCTGGTTATGTTGGGCTACATGGCCTGGGATGGTTCGCCGCTTCAGGCGCTTGGGGGTACTTATTATCAAGCCAAAGCTGGAACCCAGTTTATTTTGGAATGGTATTGTTTCCGTTTGCGGTTGCTTTTTCTTGCTATTACACAAGATTATTGTTTGGATTTCCGCAGCATTTTATTCGTATTAATCTTACCTTTCAGGCCTTTAGTTGGCTGTGTGTCATTATCGGGTTTATTAATGTCTTTGCCCCGTTTTCGTTGACTTTTGTTATGTCCCATTTAATTGCGGCAATCTGGGTGCCGACAATGATAGTGACTGGCGTATTGATGGTTTATCAACGAAACTTTGTCGCTAAATATTATTTGATCGGTGGTCTTTGTTATGGCACGGCTTTGGTATATTACATTTTTGCGCATTTTGCACCATTGCCGACTCAGAGATCGACAGAAGTCATCGTTGTTGTTGCATTAGCAATAGATTGTACCTGCATTTTATTGTCACTGATTGAATGGTTGCGGATTCAACAACATCAACATCAGAAAACCTATATCCAGTCGAGGGTGGATAGTTTAACGGGGCTTGGAAACCGGCTGGATTTTAATGATGCGAGTAAACAATTAGTACATCATTCCTATTGTATCGTCTTCATCGATTGTGATGGCCTTAAATCGATTAATGATACTTATGGTCATGATGAAGGGGATCGCTTTTTAGAATACACCAGCCGCATGATGCGAGAAAAATTTACAGACCTTGGAATGGTTTATCGAGCTGGTGGCGACGAATTTATCTGGTTGTTGAAAGTGGATAAAGAGAAACAAGTTGAGGCTCTCTATTCTCAGATTGAGCTTAGAGTGACTCAGGTGGAAGAGCAAATTCGCAGTGCTGATTGGCCTCAGTCTGGCCTCAGTTTTGGAAGCGCATCTAGTTTTGAATGTGTCAATTTTTCTGAGTGTTTGAGCTTAGCTGACCAGCGAATGTACCAGCAGAAGCGCTCGAAGAACGGTTTTAAAAATCAGTCCAGTGAAATTGAGTGTTAGCTAAATTCCCTATTTTCTAAGTGAATCGTTTTAAGTCTAGTTAACTTATTTTCGTTTTGACTTTTGGTGTAAATGTCACCAAAGGTGGCTCTTTTAGCAACCAACCTTTCAAGCTTGCTTACCCTCTCATCTGTTTTGTGTAGAACATTCCCAATCTTTATAGTCGCCTATTTTTAACGAATTCTAAGTTAGGACATAAAGGCAGACCATCATATTCCAAATAAACGCATCATTTATAATTGTAGGTTTTATTAGAAAGCACTCTATTTGAGGGCGGTCGAGTTCCCCCCGAACTCGACCTGTTCCAGACGCGCAAGCAAAGGCGTTTGGTTTCTGGCTTAGTCATAAATTAACCAATTTCAGTTTGTTGTGTAAATAATCAATAGCTTGGCAACTGATAGGTAGGTCGTATTTTGCTGTGCAAAAGCATAGAAATGAATGATGGCGAGAGTGATGCCTGAGCTCATGCAAGGAGGCTGGCGTATTGAAGCGAAAGGGCTGACACAATATGAAACCTGGCTTGCTAGTTAATAATATCGTTAAATTTAAATTTGTAGGGATTTATAACTAGCTAGTGGAGTGTGCTAGTTTTAAGAGTTGGTCATCTTTTATTCTGGTGTTATACACTGCTTTTGAATCTCAGGTTAGATTTAGTGTCTGAATTATTAAATCTGACGGGATAAATGATTGTTTAATGTTGATTTGGCAAGATCTTCAAGTATCCTTTATGTAAATAAAACGTTAAATATCGAAAGTTAATTAACAATCATTAAGGAGTCGATGATGTTACATGCTCACGAAAATACCCTACATATTACCCACCTCAGTAACCACGCGGTTAAGGAGTTGTCACCATCATTCTCTAAGCTACCAAGCACAGAGCATGCGGATGGCCAGTTCCGATTGAGAAGGTACTCAGTGGTTGAATTCAGTAATGGACAAGTCGTTGAGCTAGACAAACATAACTTTGTTCAGTCTGAAGACATTAATCACTTTCAAGGTGACGTTGTTCGTCAGTTCGAGCCGATTGAAGCGAATATTCTAAGCAGCGAAGGCATGCAAGAGATGTGTGAACTGTTTATTGAAACCAATGGGCTTGAAGACGGGCAAGAAATCGAAATCCACCAAATCCGTATCGCTGCCATTTTTGAAGAAACGCAGGTTGCACCAGAAGGTGTTCACCAAGATGGCTTCGACCACATCGCTTTAATCGGCGTTAACCGACACAACATTGTGGGCGGCGAAATCATGCTGTACCAAGATTCACATGAAGCGCCATTCTTTAGAAAAGTGCTTGAAGACGGTGAAGTAGCAATGCTGGCCGACAGCAAGCTTTGGCACAACGCACAGCCGATTCGTACCATAGACCACGATGAGATGGGCTACATGGATGTGTTTGTTCTAACGGCTAAGGATGCGCGCAATGTCCTTCACTCTTAATGATGTGCGCCAACAGTTTAGTGCTTTAGGCCAATATCATAACGGCAAGCCTGTGACCTTTTTTGATGGTCCAGGTGGATCTCAGGTGCCTGAGAATGTTTTAGCTTCAATGACCGAATACCTAGGGCATTTCAATTCAAACCTAGGCGGCCACTATTTTTCTAGCCAAAAGACCACAAGCTTAATGCAGCAAGCGCGAGAAGCGGCACAAGCGCTACTCAATGCTGAGTCTTCTGGCAACGTTGTGTTCGGTGCGAACATGACCTCGCTGACCTTCCAACTTAGCCGAGCGATCAGCCGCGATTGGAAAGAGGGCGATGAAGTTATCGTCACTGCGTTAGACCATTACTCGAATGTATCAAGCTGGCAGCAAGCCGCAGACGACAAAGGCGCGATTGTTCGCCAAGTTCGTGTCGACGAGTCGGATTGCAGCCTAGACATGGCGCACTTTGAGTCGCTGTTAAATGAGAAGACTAAGCTTGTTGCTGTGACGTTTGCTTCGAATACGACAGGCTCGATTGTCGACATGGCGAAAGTTATCGAGCTTGCACATCAGCACGGTGCTCAGGTTTATGTTGATGCGGTTCACTACGCTCCTCATCATTTGATTGATGTTCAGCAACTGAATTGTGATTTCTTAGCGTGTTCAGCGTATAAGTTCTTCGGCCCGCATGTGGGCATTGCTTATGTTGCGCCTCAATGGCTACACACGTTAAAGCCTTACAAGGTAGAGCCTGCAACCAATATCGGCCCAGGCCGTTTTGAGACAGGCACACAAAGCTTCGAAGGCCTTGCCGGTGTGATTGCTGCGGTGGATTACTTGGCGCAGTTTGGTGAGCCAACCGACTCATTGCGTTCTCGTTTAGAGCAAAGCTACGCGCTTTATAATAAGCATGAAAGCCAGCTCAGTGAGTACTTCCTTAAACGCTTGTCTGATCTTGAAGGGGCAAAGCTTTACGGGAAAACAGAGTTTGATTCGAACCTAAGAACGCCAACCTTTGCGGTTACCTTTGAAAACCATTCTCCAGAGTTCATCGCCAAGAAGCTGGGTGAACATAATATCTGTGTGTGGAACGGACATTTCTACGCATTAGGTTTGGTGAAACAGTTGGGTATTGAAGAGCAGGGCGTGGTGCGTATTGGTTGTATGCATTACAACTCGATTGAAGAGATCGACTTGCTGTTCAATGTGCTTGAAGGGATCTTGCGAAGTAATTAGCGAGAAGCCATTAGCAAGAAGTAATTAATAAGAAGTCACTTGCCTTTGCTGTTTGTGCCTTTAGATCGAAAAAAGAGCATGCTTCTCTCAAGAGTATTGAGTAGGAAGCATGCTCTTTTTATTTGATTGAGCTTATTTGATCAACGCCAGTTATTCGAATAACTGGCGTTGATTTAACTAAGACAGGTGCTTAACCAGAGTTGCACCTACAGCGTGCGCGCTGGTTGGGTTTTGGCCAGTAATCACTCGCTCATCAACAATCACAAGCTCTTGCCAAGGTTGAACCTTGTTGAAACGCGCTGCGCTGCGAGCAAGAGACTCTTCCAGTAGGAACGGAATGTCGTTGATGGTGCCAAAGTCGATCTCTTCTTCACGTGTAAAGCCAGTCACCGATTTAGAGCTTAGTAGCTTCTCGCCGTTGCTTAAAACAATCGGAAGCAGCGCCGCAGGGCCGTGACATACTGACGCAATCACACCACCATCTTCGTAATGCTTAGCCGCAATAGCAGCGAATTGCTCGTTGGTTGTTAGGTCTGAAAGCAAACCGAAACCACCTGGGTAGAAGATAGCATCGTAGCTTTCTGCATTAATTTGGTTTACAGGAATCGTATTGTTGATGCGGTTTTGGAAGTCATCATCAGCCAAGATCTCAGCGTTTACTGAATCCCCTTCAATATCGGTTCCGTACAATGGGCCTTTACCACCCTTGATAGAAGCGATGTCGTACTCAAAACCCGCAGCAATGATCTCTTTGAGAGCATGAGTCAGTTCAGGCGCATAAGTACCATTCGCTTGATCTGTATCGCCTAGTGTTGCGTGGTTAGTTACAGGTATTAGTATTTTTTTCATGATTCGTCCCTTTGAGCTGCTGTTTTTTTTATTTAGGTGCTGACGCTTTTCGTTAAGCACTGAAGCTTTTCGTTAGGCGCTAGGTATCGCGTTGTTACTTAGCTATCGCCGCCTTGTTGTATCTAATACTAGTTCCAAACTGATTAGGTGATAATATACGAAACAGGCAAAACATTGTTGCTATATAGCAAAGATAGAATGCGAGTAGATTAAGTATGGATAGCTTTGAAGGGATTAATGAATTTGTTGCGGTCGCCGAATGCCACGGCTTTTCAGCAGCCGCTAAACAGCTAGGTTGCAGTACCAGCCATGTGAGTCGGCAGGTTTCAAGGTTGGAAGAGAGAGTGGGAGTGGCCCTGCTTGCGCGTTCAACACGGATGGTTAGCCTGACTGAATCGGGCCACACTTATTACCAACAGTGCAAAGACTTGGTGATTGGGCTACAACAGGCCAATGAACAAGTCACGTCTCAGCAGACTCAGCTTAGCGGTACTTTGCGTGTGAGTGCGGCAGGCGCGTTTGCAGAAAATCATGTCGCAGCGGCGATGATGGAGTTTGCTAAAGATCATCCTGAGCTCACCATAGAAATGAATTTCAATACCAAGATGGTTAACTTCATCGAAGATGGCATCGATTTCGCGATTCGTTATGGTCGATTGGACGATTCAGGATTGGTGGCAAGAAAGCTCGTCGATCGCCCGATGGCGGCAGCAGCCAGTAAAGACTACATAGAACAATTTGGTACGCCCACTCATCCAGAGCAGTTAAAAATGCACAGCTGCATTATCGCCAACAGTGATCAGTGGCTATTTGAGAAAGAGGGCAAACCGTTAAATGCAGTGCGAGTACATGGACGCTGGCGCAGTAACAATTCGAGCGCAGTACTGAAAGCATGTGAAGAGGGGCTTGGTGTTGTCTACCTTCCCAAAAGCAGTTTCAATGGCGGTCTGACTAATGGAAAGCTTGTCCCGGTGCTTGAAGAGTATTGGGGAGCAGGAACCAGCAGTTGGGTCGTATATCAAAATCGTCGTTTTTTACCCCAGAGAGCACGGTTGGCGATCGACTTCTTAGTCGCTTACTTTTCGGATTGGAATGAATAATTGACTAGCTTTCAAGCGAACAACCAACACGATAGAAGTGAATAATGAACGGGTTTGAAAAGAGTTGTGATTAGCGCTAGCTACCTACTTTAAGGTCGAAAACAGAAAAGCTAATGCTTAAATAGATATACGTTATCTTTTTTTGTTTTTTGACGCGCGTAATAGGAATGAGAGACTTGTCTACTTTTGATAACTGGTGTTAGCGATTGAATTGTAGAGAAGTCCTCAACAGTACGATATACTAGATACCATATTAATGTCCCTAACGCGTGATAGATTCTGTGGAAGCGTTGGCAGGATATGTTGTTATGCTCCAGTTTATGAAGTATAGCTAGAGTGCGGAGTTGGCAATGTCTTCAATAAATTTCGAATCCACGTACGGTGTAATAACTATTCAAGATATGAATGTAGTTAGTGTTGACGCTAACTATGCTCGCATCTATGGATACCAATCGCCCGAAGAACTACTTTCTAATATCGATAGCTTTCTAGATTTAATCTCAGAAGATTATCATGTTCTCGCCTATCAAAATTACCTTGAAACGGTCAGTGGTCAACGCGACCCGCAGGTTCACACCTATACCAATGTTGATCGTAATGGCAGAGAGTTCACCGTGTTTTCTATCGACCATGTGACGGAGTGGCAGGGAAGACCTGCACTGCAAGTCACGGTGATCGATCTTTCCCCTGCGATTCAGCTGCAAAACGTAGTGCGCGAACAAGATAAAATGTACCACGATATGATCATGCAATCTGGGCAGGGCATCTTGGTTCACCGAGATTTCAAGCCGCTGATGGTCAATCAATCGTGGGTTAAAATGCAGGGTGGTTCTTCCATAGAACAAGTTTTAAAGCTGGACTCTATCCTTACATTGGTGCCAAAACAGAATACGGATGGCATCAGTAAGCACTATCAAGCGATCGTGTCGGGTGAGTTGTCGGGAACCAGCACTGTGGTTGAAAATATTGGGTTCGATGGCGTTCATCGGTTCTTCAATATTTACGACAATGCGATTACTTGGAAAGGTCAGCCAGCCGTTCAGGTTGTACTCGAAGATGTGACTCAAAAGGTGATGTTGGAAAAGCAATTGGTTCATCAAGCGAATTACGATGAAATGACTGACTTACTCAATCGCAGAGCGATTTATGAGTGGTTAAGGGAACATATTGCCTCTGATACTCATGTCGTCAGTATGCTGCTTGATATCGATGACTTCAAATCGATCAATGATACTTACGGCCATATGGTCGGTGATGAGGTCATTTGTGCTTTGGCTAATATTACCAAGCGCAGTGCCGAGAAAGCCGGCGGAGTCGCAGGCCGTTGGGGTGGCGAAGAGTTCATTATATTTATCCCAAACACGTCTCTTGAAACAGCACACGAAGTGTCAGAAGAGATTCGCCAACAGTTCAATCAAGTTGAATTCAGAATCGATGAACAGTTACGATTTAATTCGAGTGTCAGTATCGGAATCAGTGATAGCCAAGCCTGTGAAGACGGTGTCACGATTGATGCACTCGTGAATTTAACCGATCAATCTCTCTATCGCGCGAAAGCCAACGGCAAGAATTGTGTAGACGGAGATGTGGTTGCGCTCTAACGCCTAAAATCGTCATCGAAAGCGAATAGGATCGACAACGAAAAATGCCCTCAAGTCATCACTTGAGGGCATTTTAGTTTTTGGCTATTCACTAAGCGCTTCTAACTATAAGAAACGCCTCTAACTATAAGAAACGTTTAAGTTCTACAAGTTATGCCGACACTTCCACTTCGTAAGAACCAAATTTACGGATGTTAATCACACCAGTATCTAGGATTAGGTATTGGCCTTTAATGCCTTGAAGTACGCCTGTCACTTCAGGGTTCTTATCAAAGTTATGCGACACAATCTTCACTGGGTGCTGTTCAACTGGGTAGCTCAATGAAGTGATGTTTTCGCTCAGAATCTCGATAGCATCATCACCAAACTTCGCTCTGATCTCTTGGATTTTATCCTCAACCAACGGCAACAGTTCTTTGGCTTTTTCTACCAATTCCATATCGTCGCCGTCGCCTTTAAGCAGCGTGCGCCAGTTGGTTTTGTCAGCAATGTGCTTTGCTAACTCAACTTCGATCAGGCCAGAAATCTGACGTGTTTTTACCCTCAAGATAGGCAAACCTTGAGTCGCGCCTTGGTCAATCCAACGGGTAGGGATTTGAGTGTGACGAGTGATACCTACTTTTAGGCTTGATGTGTTCGATAGGTAAACGAAGTGATCAACCATGCAGTTCTCTTCACCCCATTGAGGCTCGCGACACGTGCCTTCATCGTAGTGACAAGTCTCTGGCTTCATGATGCACATGTCGCAGCTTGCTAGCTTTTTCATGCACACAAAACAGTGGCCTTGAGAGTAGCTCTTCTTAGTTTTCTTACCACATGAGCAGCAAAAAATATTGCCGGTGTGAGTGAGGTTGATGGTTTTACCAATCAGAGGGTTTAGCTCTACAAACTCTTCGCCTACAGGCAAACGGTAGGTAACCGCGCCATCAAGGGAAGCACTCATCTTTTTGAGTGTTCCTTTTGCTAATAAAGACATGACATTACTCGTTGTATTTTGATTATTATTTCGTCGACTCGATTGCGCTGTGAGCAGGCAGTACGGTTAACGATGATTATGCGATGAGTATAACAAATAGAGCCTGTTTTTATACGCAATATTACTTGATTCTCGCCGTGAATAATCAACAGCAAATACATCCATTAAAATATAGTATGACATTTTGTTCGGGCGTGATATAACGTTTTTTAGTGATTTATTGGTATTAAGATCACTAATTTATCTAACTTGTTTTTTATCGTGAAATCCCAACTATAGGGATATTAAGCAGGAAGCTTAGACGTGAAGTGGATCCATAAGATTGTTATCTTTCTAGTTATCGCAACGCTTGCCATTGTGCAGTATTACCGTGTGAGCGGAAATCGTGTGATAACGGCAATTACCCCTGATAAATATGAATTTATCGCGACCAGTGATCAAGTTGATAGGGGAGTCAGTACGTCCCAGTTATCCTATGAAAATGGACAGTACACTCTCGATTGTGAACTTAAAGAATCTGAGTATCCGTGGCCTTACTGTGGGCTGTCGATTCGTATCAACCCTGACATCACCTCGGGCCTTGACCTTTCTCAGTACCACACCTTTAGAGTGAACATTGATTACCATGCGGAGGCTGACTCTAGTGGCCGTTTGAGAACCTATCTACGTAACTACAACCCTGCTTATTCAGTTCCTGATGACGAGTACACGCACAAGTACAATGGGATGGAGTTTTCTCCAGGAATCGATGGTGGTGTGATTGAAATCCCGATCAAAAATCTGCAAGTGATGACATGGTGGCTGGCTGACAACGACATTGCGTTAGAGCATTCGGCCCCTGAATTTTCGAATGTGAATATGGTTGAGTTTGCTACTGCGTCTGGAGCGAAACTCGGTCACCACAGAATCGTCATCCGCAGTATTGAGTTCGAAGGTTCGTATATCACCGCAGAAAGCTTGTTCATGATCCTACTGTTTGTGTGGGTGGGGACGGGCACCGTATTCTTGCTGTCAGAGTTAAACCGTTCAAGAAAACGCATGGTGATCGCAGAGAAAAGACATCACCACTTAAAGAACGTCAATCGCGCACTGAGAGAACAGAATTTTGAATTTTCAGAGATGGCCCATCGTGATGAGTTAACCGGAATACTAAACCGCCACGCGATTCGTGATTGGTTGAAAATGCAGTCACAACATGTGAAGCAAGGACATGGCAAGCTGGGTATGTTGTATCTCGATATCGACTACTTCAAGAGTGTAAATGACAAGTACGGACATCAAATGGGTGACCATATTTTACGCGAGTTCAGCATGGTGGTGGGCAGTTCGATCAGCGCTACCGACAAGTTGGTGAGATGGGGTGGTGAAGAGTTCATTGTTTTTTGCCCTGAGACCGAAGCCGGAGAGGCGCAGATAAAAGCTGAACGCATTCGATTATTGGTTAGCCAGCACCTTTGGGTTCATGGCGATCCGCTGACATGCAGTATCGGTGTTGCCGAGATGAAGCAAGAGCGAGTGACAGAGACCATTGCTCGCGCTGATGAAGCTTTATATCAAGCAAAGCATTCAGGTCGAAACCAGGTGATCTTGAGTCACTAATCTGAAAATTGTTTTGATGAGTTTATAAGCCACACGTGCATATGTGACGTGTGGCGTTTTTATGGTTCTTCTCCCAAAAGCCAAAACAAAAAAGGTGGCGCGGGGCCACCAAAAGGGAAAGCGTTTCTTGTTTTTATATGCCCGTTCAGTGCTTGCTTACGCTGAACGGGCATTTTTGTCTTGGTTGAACCGGGGGAAGTTCAACCAGTTTAGGGGAGCATTCCTGTAAGCATGCGCTTATAGAACGTTAGTGTTTACCAGAAGATCCAAGCGAACAGAGTCAGAACTAGGATACAAACTAGGTTCAACACCATACCGATTCGCATCATCTCTTTCTGCTTGATGTGACCCGAGCCAAACACGATTGCGTTTGGTGGTGTTGCAACAGGAAGCATGAAGGCACAAGACGCAGCAACAGCGATCAGTGCAGACAAAATAACTGGCGACATACCAAGTGCTTCAGCGATGGTTGCGAATACTGGCACCAGAAGTGCTGCACTCGCTGTGTTACTCGCAAATTCCGTTAGGAATACCACGAACGCTACCACGGCTAGAATCGTAAGCAGTACGCCAGCTGTTTCTAAAAATCCGCTTAGTGAGTGTGCTAAGAATACGCTGGTTCCTGTCGCTTTTAGAATGTTACTTAAGCAGATACCACCACCGAATAGGATAAGAACACCCCAGTCCGTTGTCTTCTCAACGTCTTTCCATTCCACCGCTCTAGAAGCGCCAAGCAGTACAATTGCGCCAATCGCTACCAAGCTATCAAATTTAGAGAATCCGCCAATCATTGCGTTGATTGGTTTACCGAATATCCAAAGCGTTACGGTTAGAAGGAAGATAGACAGTGTGATTTTCTTGCTGTTTGTCCATTCAACTGGGGCATGGTCTAGCTCGAATTTGTGGTCAAGCTTCGGCTTAGTCATCACGTAAAGAATAATCATCGCGATTGGCAGTAAGATCATTGAGATTGGTAGGCCAAGTGCCATCCACTCTGTGAAGCTCAAGCCAACTTCTGCCGCCGCAATTGCGTTTGGTGGGCTACCAACCAAGGTTGCGATACCACCAATCGATGCACAGTAAGCGATACCCAGTAGTACGAACACGTAGGTGTTGCGGTCTTCACTTTGGTCAACCTTGTTCATGATGCCAAGAACAAGAGGAAGCATCATTGCTGTGGTGGCTGTGTTTGAGATCCACATCGACAAGCCTGCACTCACACCGAACAACATGAACACAGCGACCGACATTCTGCCTTTTGCTATCAGCAGCACTTTGTCAGCTATCGCTTTATCTAGCTCTTGCTTGTTCAGTGCAGCTGCTAATGCGAAGCCACCCATGAATAAGAAGATGATCGGGTTTGAAAAGTTAGCCAGCGCTGCGGGCGTATTGAACACACCAAACAAGACAGCCAAGAGTGGAACGAGCAGAGCGGTGATGCTGACATGAATAGCTTCGGTTAACCATAGAACCGCAACGAACACGAGAATACTCAAACCAGTATTGACTTGTGATTCGAAAGGAAGGGTGTTGAGCAAGAGTGCGAATAGCGTGAAATTACCAATTAATATCATGCTGTTGCGGGTGAACAACCAGTGTTTCAGTGTAGTAACAAGTGCCGTCATAAGACGCTCCTTTTGTTTATCCTCGTTGTATTGGTGCACGACTTCATTGAGTCATGCTTATTATTGTCGAGGTATATAGCTTGATGTAGGGTCAGACTTTGTTGGGAGAATGTTACTTAAGTTAATAAAGGCGTGTTGGTGTGTTTTTGTGTAACAGTGGGGAAATGTGAGGCAACAAATTCAAAATGTGTAGTTTTCTACACATCTGTCTCTGCTGGGTCTGCAATAGGGTTTGTTGTAGGATCTACAACAGGGTTTACAGAGGGGTCAGTCATAGGGTTTGGAATCGGAAATGATTCCGGTTTTGGACTCGATTGAATGGGCTCTTTAGGTCCAAGGAACTTTGGCGTTGTCCCCATAATATACAAATCTAAGAAGGCTTTGGTACGCGCAAAAACTTCACGCAAACGGATAGAGGTGCCTGAATGATGAGTAGGGCCTGAAACCGCTAAACATTGTGCATGAATATCGTAAGAATTAGCGATAAATAGTGCTCTTTCACAGTGGAATTTCTGAGTAATGATCAGGAAGTTGTCGGTGTCGAAGATCTTTTTAGCGCGAACAATCGAGTCTAAGGTTCTAAAGCCTGCGTAATCGAGGTTAATGCGTTCATCGGGTACACCTGCTTTCAGCAAGTCGCGTTTCATCGTCCACGGCTCATTGTAAGAGCGATGAGCGTTATCACCACTTAACAGAAACTGGTCGACTTTTTCACGGTCGAACAGCTCAATCGCGGCTTCGATTCGGTGCTTATAATAGTCGTTGAGTGTTCGACCCAAATATTTGCTCGTGCCAAGCACAACGGCGACCTCAAGCTCGGGCACTTCATCTATATCGTAGATGATGCGATCTTCCGCTTGCCATGAAACCCAATAATCGATCGCAATAACCGCAGCGCTGCCTACTAAGAACACGAGGAAAGCGCCAAACAGAAAACCTTGCAGTTTTTTGTAAGCTTTTTTTATGTAGCTACGGATAATGTGAGAATCAAATTTCACTCTCGGTATGGTCCTTTCACTGAGCATTAATTTTTGAGTGCTCGATAATACCAAATAAAAATGAGAAAAATCAGTTAAAAAGACAAGACAGTTTAAAGAAAAAAGCCCCTGCAATTGCAGAGGCTCATATAAGAGTCGTTAACGCTCTTTATTCCAAGCGCAGTACGCTTTATTAGAATGCCGTGCGCTTGTAGCGACGGTAAACCGGTTGCCAGAAATGTTGGTCAATTGCTTGTTGAAGAGCTTCATCTGTGATCTCTAACGCAACACCTTGTTCAATGGCTTTCTTACCAACGGCAAGAGCAATCTTCTTAGATACGGTGTGAATCTCTTCCAATGGTGGAAGTAACGCACCTGAACCATTGATGGCAAGTGGAGAACACGTAGCAAGTGCACGGCTTGATTCCATTAGCATTTCGTCAGTGATGCGTGAAGCATTCACAGCCAATACACCAAGGCCAATACCTGGGAAGATGTAGCTGTTGTTACACTGAGCGATTGGGTAAGTTGTGCCGTTGTGAACGACTGGCTCAAATGGGCTACCTGTCGCAACAAGTGCTTGGCCATCAGTCCAACGAATAATGTCGTTTGGAGTTGCTTCAACACGGCTTGTTGGGTTCGACAGTGGGAACACGATAGGGCGTTCACTGTGTAGGTTCATCTCTTTGATGACTTCTTTGCTGAATAGACCTGGAGCACCAGACACACCAACCAATACGGTTGGTTTCGCGTGGCGAACTACGTCTAGTAGAGAGAAACCAGTGCCATCGCTTTCCCAGTCTTTGGTGTTTTCGTTGGTTTGAACCAGACGCTGTTGGAAATCAAGCAGGTTTTGCATGCCTTCTTGTAGCAGACCCCAACGGTCAACCATGTAAACTTGAGAGCGAGCTTGTGCATCGCTGATACCTTCAGACACCATTTGGGCAATGATAGCTTCAGCAATACCACAACCTGCAGAACCCGCACCTAAGAAGGTGATGCGTTGATCTGAAAGTTTGCTGTTTGCTGCTTTACATGCTGCAAGTAGAGAACCAACCGTTACGGCTGCTGTGCCTTGGATATCATCGTTGAAACAACAGATGCGATCTTTGTAGCGCTCAAGCAGTGGCATTGCGTTCTTTTGTGCGAAATCTTCGAACTGAACTAATGCATCAGGCCAACGGCGTTGAACCGCTTGGATGAACTCTTCAACGAATGCATCGTAGTCAGCACCCGTAATACGAGGATGACGCCAGCCCATGTACATTGGGTCAGCAAGACGTTGAGGGTTGTTAGTACCCACATCGAGCACGATTGGTAGCATATAAGCTGGGCTGATACCGCCACAAGCTGTATAAAGTGCTAGCTTACCAATTGGAATACCCATACCACCGATGCCTTGGTCTCCCAAACCAAGAATACGCTCACCATCCGTAACCACGATAACTTTAACGTTGTGGTTTGTCGCATTATTCAGTAGGTCATCGATACGATCGCGGTTCGGGTATGAGATAAACAGACCACGGCCACGACGGTAAATATTTGAGAAGTTCTCACATGCTGCGCCAACTGTTGGCGTATAAATGATAGGCATCATTTCAGAGATGTGGTTTTGAACTAAACGATAAAAAAGCGTTTCATTAGTGTCTTGGATGTTACGAAGGTAGATATGCTTATCCATATCACTTTCGAAGTTACAATATTGTTTGTATGCACGTCCTACTTGCTCTTGGATTGTTTCGGTTGTTTCCGGTAACAAACCTTCAAGGTTGAAAGAACTGCGCTCTTCAGCAGAGAATGCGCTGCCTTTGTTTAGAAGAGGTGTACTTAGTAGAGCAGGACCAGCATAAGGGATATATAGAGGGCGTTTATCGTTGTTCATTGGATGCCTAATATGGGAGAAAGGGTAACTAAAAAATGATAACGGTTTAGTTATTCAATTGTAAATAGTTTCTCCGCGATCTGAGCAAACAAAATGATATTCTTACCTCTGTCCCACACTTATCGAATTTCAACACGATAATTCGTTATACTTTGCTCACACTTTTTCGCTACTCGCCATTTTATGTCATTACTTCCCATCGATGCTTATCAAAACGTATTCCACGAACAAATCGCTAATTCTCACCTTGTCGTAGAGGCGGAAACCGGATCAGGTAAATCAACGCGCCTGCCACTTTGGGCCTCTCAACATGGGCGAGTGTTAGTGGTGGAGCCAAGACGCATCGCGTGTACATC
>NZ_JBFSVA010000040.1:0-24168 GCF_041467655.1 Vibrio sp. 10N.247.311.49 | reverse complement strand
CCTCTCAACATGGGCGAGTGTTAGTGGTGGAGCCAAGACGCATCGCGTGTACATCACTGGCTAAATATCTCGCGCAGCGATCAGGCGAGAAGTTGGGTAGCAAAGTGGGCTATGCGATTAAGCTTGAGTCGGAATACAACGAGCAAACTAACGTTGTTTTTGTGACGCCCGGTATCGCGCTGCGTTGGTTATCAGAAGATGGACTCGCTAGTTTTGATGTGATCGTGGTGGATGAGTTTCATGAGAGGCGCTGGGACATTGATCTGCTGGTGGCGATTCTGAAGCAAAAAGCGAGTCATCGTTTGGTGATCACTTCAGCAACCATTGAGGGTGAGCGCCTTGCTCAGTATTTGGATGCGAATCGCATAAGCTGTGAAGGGCGAACTTATCTAGTTGAGATTGAACACAGAGCGAATGAATCCAGAACACTGCCTGATAGTCGACATCTAGGGCAGCGCATCGTGGAAGAAGTTAATCATCAGTTGATCGCTTCTTCTGGCGATATGTTGGTTTTTCTACCGGGTAAAAAAGAGATCGTGCAATGCGAACAAGCCTTAGCGAAAAATCCAGATATCCAAGTTGTTAAATTGCATGCGTCGGTCAGTGATAAAGAGCGAGATTCAGCGTTATCGGGTCGGAATATCCATACTGAAGGTAATGGTTTGAGAAAGGTCATCCTTGCGACCAACGTTGCAGAAACCTCATTAACCATTCCTGACATTGGCGTGGTGATAGATTCAGGATTAGAGAGACGCACCGTTCAGCGTAATGGCAGAATCACACTGATGCTTAAATCCATATCACGAGCGAGTGCCAAACAACGAGCTGGCCGCGCGGGTAGGGTAATGGACGGCGTTTGTGTGCGTCTATATGGAGAGCATGCGGCGTTAGAGTTAGTCACACCGCCTGAATTGCAGCGTGAAGAGCTGACCGAACCTATGTTGGCCGCAGCATGTTGTGGATCTCCGCTTGAGAGCTTGTCCTTCCTTGACCCTATTCCAGAGAAATCACTCAACAGTGCAACTCAAACCTTGCTGACGATGGAAGCGATTAACGCCGACCATCAAGTTACCGAGCATGGTAAAAAGCTGTATCCGTTGCCGATTGATGCTTTGTATGCCGATATCGTTACTCGAATCAAAACCAAAGCATTAAAAGAGGCGATGGTTGATCTCACTGCGGCGCTGTCCGTTCCTGCTCGCTTGTATCAGTTACCAAACAATGCAGAACATCTTGAAGCGCTCGCGCAACAAGAGAAGGAAGGGTGTGATTTAAGCCTGTTGATTCAGATTGTGCGCGGTCGAGAATATCCGCATTTAGACATCGACCAACAGGCTCTGAATGAAGCTCAAGGATTGGCGAAGCAAATGCGGGAGGTATTTGAACTTCCTCAGCTAGAAGTCGCGTCACGTTTCCAACGCATTGAATTGCTCAAGACCATTGTGAATCTGCATCCTGAACTGGTGTTTGTGCGCCGACTGAAAAGGAAAGAAGCCTTTGCCAATGGTGTTTTAGAAGTGGTGCTCGGTCGTCAGAACCGTTTCCCTGATAATGCACAAGCGATGTTGGTGTTGGATACTCACAGCTTGCCGGGAAGAGGCGTTAAGCAAACACTGACCTTAGCGACGGTCACGACACCCATTCCTCTTGAGCTTCTCATTGATGCTGAACTAGGAGAGTGGGAGCAAGGCGAAACCGTTGTGAATGATGATGGTGTTTTTACCGAGATGGCATTGGTGTACGCAGGCCGCACGATTACAACCAAACTCGTCGCCGCTGAAGGGCAACTATCGTTAAAACCTATCGTCGACCTTGTGTTAAATGGAGAGCAGCTTCCCGGTTTTGCAAAGGCTCGCACTCAAGAAATCAAACACTGGCAGTTGTATGTGAAACTTGGTCTCGATGAACAAACTAAATACACACCAGAAATTGAGAACATTAACTTTGAGCTATGGTTTATAGAGCAGCTTGAAGTACTAGGTGTTACTGATGTCAGCGAATTGGAAATGTTCGATCATGCAGACATACCGTTCGATGGCATTCCAACTTGGCTCTACTCAGAATTTTCGGAAAAATACCCGTTTGCATTGAGCCTTGCCGACTTGCAACTCGATGTTGAATACTTGCCCGCAAGAAAGCTGATTTACGTCCATTATCAGTCGGGTAGCCGAAAGTTATCGCCAAAACGTTGGGAGCTACCGACATGGTCTGGTTGGCGTATTCAGTTCAAAAAAGCGAGTCGAATAATTGATATCAAATAGATGGATAAGTTTTATCTCTAAAATATTAATCAAATAGATGCATATATGATTTTTCAGTGCTTATTTTGTTACAAGTTTGATTTTTATATTCCTTTTTAACCAATCAAAAGGTCATAAAAGACTATTCTTCTATATCCTATTGCTATAAAGAAAGAGTTGATAGATATTGAGTATATTGTGTTGCCAAAGTGTCGGGGGACATCATGGATAAACAGGAAGAGACGCGTGTAGAGTTCGATTACACAACATTTCTTGGCGCCTCATGCAGTAAAAAATGGACTTTTCTGGAAGCACTCACCACAATTGCGCCAGTGTTCAGTACCGTCTGGCGAGATAGCATTAAAGAGTTGGGCACCCCAGAGGATCGTTTATGGCAGATGGCATTGAAATCAATGTCGACGCGTAAAAGTGATGAGTCGAACATTGTTACCTTACTCAAGCTCGCTAAGCTGGAAGGGATCAATGAGCTCAAAGTGGTGATGCCATATTCACTTGAAGAAGAGCAGATCGAGTATATTGAATCGCGCAGTCATTTAGTGATTGCGGGTAATTCTGGAGAAGAGTTCACGATTAAGCTGTAACTTCAGCTCGCCTATAATCTCTCTCGAGGAATAGTAAAAACGTACACGTAAAAAGGGCCTCAAATATTGAGGCCCTTTTAGTATCTAAAACTTGAGTCTACGAGCTTATCAGCTTTCGAGCTTTTTATTTTGAGATTAAGCGATTAAGCAATTAAGCGACTAGTCGATTAGACCATAGTCAGCGCGCAGTACATCGATGATCTCTTGCTTAGGATTTTCGCTCAGTACGATCTCCGCACCTGTGATTTTCGCTGCGATATCAAGGTAAGTGCGAGACAGAGACATTAGAGAATCCAGTGGAAGTTCATTGTCACGAGCCAATGCTTCACGTTCTGGCATACGCTCTTTATTCAAAAGAATGTCGGCATCAGGGAAGTAGTTAAGCAAGAACTGACGGAAGCCTTCTTTTGAATTCTCAACGATGTTGCCGTTGTTATATTCCTGAGTATCCCAAATGCGAGATGAATCTGGAGTACCGACTTCGTCCATGTAGATAAGCTTTTCTTTGCCTTGAGCATCGTTGACGTAGCCAAACTCAAATTTGGTATCAACAAAGGTTTGGTCTACTTTTGCTAGCGCTTGGCTGATTACGTTGAAGCCTTCTTTAAGAAGTTTTTCGTAATGCGCGATGTCGCTTGCTTGAGTAAAGTTGAATGCTGCGAAGTTATCTTCGATGTTGTTGCGTGTGATGTTCACATCGTCAGCTTCTGGAACGCCAGGAATACCTTTCAGAATCCCTTTTGTTGAAGGCGTGATCAGTAGCTCAGGCAACTTCTTGTCTTTCTCAAGGCCTTCAGGCATCTCGATACCACAGAATTCACGTTCGCCGTTTGCGTATGCACGCCACATTGAACCAGTGATGTATTGACGACAAATCGCTTCGATCATGACTGGGCGAGCTTTTTGTACAATCCATACGAACGGGTGAGGGATATCAAGAATATGACTGTCAGCAAGTCCGTTGTCTTTAAACAATTTGAACCAGTGGTTAGAGATAGCATTCAGAGCCGCTCCCTTACCTGGAACACCTTTAAGATTCCCTTCACCACGCCAGATACAATCAAATGCAGAGATACGGTCACTGATCACCATGATAGCTAGAGGCGCATCGGGTGCTACGTCGTAGCCATTCTCTTTAATTAGTCGTTGGCTATCTTCTTCAGTTAACCAGTAGACTGAGCGAACCTTGCCACTGTGGACAGGTTTGTCAGTACGGATTGGTAGGTCATCATTTACGGCAAGAACTTGATCAGCAAGGCTCATTTAGACATTCCTATCTTTTATCAAACGTCATACAGAGAAGTGCGGTGTGCACATGATTAGACGGGCATTATACCCAATCTACTATTTGCTTCCAGAGAAAAAGCAAACGATTGCTAAATCTGTTGTTTAAATAAAAACCCCCGCCTAACAATCCGCTAAAAAATGGGCGAATTGTAGGGCAGGGGAAGGCAGTATGTTTGGACTGTGTTTTGGCGAATTGTTTCTTAAGTTAAATTAAGTTTGTTAGCTAAAAGATTAAGCTATGTTTGTGGACCATGTTTTTGAGCCAACATGTTATTAAGCAAGGTGGCTTAGTGAATACGCTCTGAATTTGCATCCATAAAGAAGACTTCACATTGAAAGCGTAACCCTAATGTTCTTAGGTACTGTTGGCTGAACTGATCAATCGATGCACTTGCAACAATCGCGCTCGCATTCTTAGAGCGGATTGCTTTCTCGACAGTCTCTACCTCAGTCATTTGATGAGAGGCTTTCATATGAATAACGCGGTCGCAGCAAACATTATGTTGCTTAAGCTGCTTAGCCGATGGTCTTGGTGTTTGAGCCGTAAACAGTAACCACTGATGTTGATTGGACAGCAACGCCATTCTTGCAAACAACGCTTCCTCGTTTGAATTTTTGCTTTTACGAGAAACTGATGTAAATGCGCAGTGAACTAGCGGGCTAGAGTGTTGTGCTTTAACGTGTGCTTGAATCATTTTGCTGTCCTTATATACATGCTGTATGTGTATACAGTAGTTTTAGTTGCTTATAAGATCAAGCGTTTTTTGCGGGATTATTGGACGATTTCGTCTGAGGTTATGGATGGTAAATGATTAAATCATTGAAAGTATTCGATAAATTAAATTTGAATGAATCTGCTGTTTTGTATCATAAGTTGAATAAATGTGAGCTTTATACAGGTGTATACAGTGGTTTGACAGAAAAGTACTGTATACACCTGTATAGAGATAGAGATAGAGATAGAGATAGAGATAGAAGATCTAAAACCACAGGCACAAAAAAAGCGCCTTAGGCGCTTTCTTATATTTCACGGTGTTACTTATCTCAATGTCGCTTGGGAGAGTTTTGCTCTCATTTCCATTTCACCAATATTGAACTGGCGAACATCAATGGTTGCAATATCATTGCACTCGTTACATGCATGATGACACTTACCATCTAGGTAGTCGTGCTTTTTAACTAGGCTTGGCTTTTTGCACCAATCACAAACGCCTTCTATTGTGAACATATTCTCTCCTCACCTGTTTAAGTCAGGTGTATTTTCGGCGCAAATTATGACACAAGTAAGACCCATTAGTTAATAGTTTGTTACCCGTTTTTGAGAGGGGGATCGATTGCAACACCAATAAAATCGATATCTTTGAGATCTAGGAAAATGAAGATGTGTGTTTGTTTACGGTTTTGTAATATTTTGTAAAATGGTTTTTAGCGCATTGTTCAAACGTTTCATTTCTTCGTCACATCCGTGACCATCTGGATGGTAGATCTTTGATAGCTGTTTGTATCGGATCTTGATGCTTTTCTGGTCGGGGATTGAGCTAGGTGTGTAGCCAAATAGCGCGCAGGCCACCTGCAAATTACTCAGACCTTTGCTGTTTTTCTGCTTCTTCAATTCGTGGAACATAGTGTGCAGCTGGCGTTTTTGCTGCTTAATCGTAAGGTCCTTCGAGCTAAGCTGCGCTTCAAGTGATTGTTGTTGCTGTCGCGAATCACCCGACTTTAGAGCTTGTCTTTTTCTTGAGATAACGAGCGTCGCAATAATGCTGATGATTGAAATCAACACGGCCAACGCAGCACCAATCATATAGTCAGAGCTAGTTAGGTTAGAACTGGAGAGGTTAGAGCGTGATGCTTGGTTAGATTGAACGTGCTTAGATACCCCCTGACTGGTGTCTATTTCAGAGTCGATGCTGTCATCGAGCTGTTCTATTGAAGAGATCTGTTTTGCACGTTGCTGGTTGAATTGTGCTTCCAAAATGCGGTTGTAGCCCTCTTCTGCTTGTGGATTATCTTTTAAGGCTGCTTCATACCATAGCTGCGCTTTATCTAATGGTTGAAGGAGGTCTTGTTCTAGCGAGGATTCGTAGAGTTTTGCTACCTCGATAGGTGCGCGCTGGTTACCTTGCAACGCCGCTTTAATAAACCATTCCAAAGCAAGCTTGTTACTTTGTTCAACACCTGTACCTGCCAAGTACCATTCACCCAGTCTAAATTGCGCGTTTGGGTTGCCGTTTTCTGCTGACTGCGTGTACCAATACAATGCATCACTGGTGCTAACAGGAACGTCGACACCCGATTCATAAGCTTGAGCCAATTGGTATTGAGAAACTGGATCTTGAGGTTGTGATTCTAGTGAAAATTCATCACTGCTTGCTGCGTGCACGAAATGTGTGGTGGACAACGGTATCGTGGAAAAGATGAGGGCTAGAAATAGAGCTCTAAGAAATGATGAGGGGGGAAAATTGGACACGATAAACAATGGGACCTCATAGTTAAGTCTAATACGATATGTGGTTGTCAATTAAGTCGTATCTTCTTCGGCGAGTGATACGACTAAAGTAATCACTATCAATACCCTAAGCCAATGTGCATCGGCTCTATGATTTAGTTATCTTTTTAGCTGCCTGGGTACCGCCAACTGGTCGATTAACAGACAATTTACGACCTTTCTTCAAACCAACTTCATAATCGGCGGTGAGGTTTTTCATCGCTTCTCTCAGTTGCTGTTTGAACGTTTCACGGTCGATATTTTTGAATTCTTTATCAATGTAATTATTGATCTTGTTGTTTGATTCGTCGTCTGGGGTAATAGTTGGTAGCTTTTCAAGCGCACCTTCAACCCAGCCTGAAACAAACGAGTTCACGCGGCGTGTCACTTCTAAGGACCCTGTGCCAGAGCCAGCAAAGCTATTTCTGAATTGGCCGGTGTGTTCATTCAGTTCACGATAAATGATATCGAAAGCGAACGCTGCGAAGATCGCGCGGTCGGCTTCACCAATGAACTCAACACGCTTGAGGCCTTTATGATTCAGCAATACGGCTTCTACGCCAAATTTGGTGTTGATACCGCGAATAACACGCAGCAGTGTAGAACTGATATTTGCAGGTAACAGGTGACTGGACTGAGTTTTCCCCATCTTGATAAATTCAATATCGTCTTTTTCGAGACCATATTTCAGCATCAAGTTATGCGCCATTTTTATCGCATTGGCAGCTTCATTGACGTTCGCAGAATTTCCAAGCTCAAGACACTTGGCAATTTTCTTTAGGGCTTTTTTCTTATCCATCGACAATTTAATCAGTACCGCAAATTTTTAAAAGTCCAACATTTTACATGTTTTCGCGGGTAACAGAAAGGCAAAACTGGTTTGATGAACAAGGAAGGCGGTGAACATTGAACTGCATGAGCCCAGTTGGCGGTAAAAACAAAAACGCCATCAAGCGTATTGATGGCGTTAGTGACACGTTTTTTCAATATGTCTAGAGCATTCGTAAACTAGATACCCAGTTCATCGAGTAGATCTGCCGCAGAATCATTGCCAGAGCTTTGAGCTGGCTTGTTCGCTTCTTGCATTTTTTTCTGAGTCGCCTCAAGAATGCTATCTGGACATTCGTCTTCTGCGATTTCAAATTCTTCTAATTGAATGAACTCAGTCTTATCCATCGCAAGCTCAAGGTAGAAGATGTTGTTATTAGCGGTAGAGAAGGTCACACGACGAGCTTGTGGACGGTCGAGATTGGTATCAACAGAAAGGTTAACTTGCTTGTTCAGAGCCAGCATTTTCGGTTGGTTTTGTGTGATGTTGGTTTGCAGCTCTTTGCGGATTTTATTGGTGAAATCGCCAACTAATTGGTTCATCAACTCACCCAATACATCACCCACTTCGTCTGAAGTATGAAGCACAGCAAGCTCGTTTTCAGGCATGCCCATATTGCGCATGTAATTGGTGTAGATCTCTAGCGCTGCTTTGGACGTAAAATTAATAACAACGAGACCAGAAAAGCCGCCGTCAAACAGAACGAAGCAACCAAAATCTGGCTTTAGGCTTGTCTTGTTGATCTTTTGAACCATGGCTGAATAGGACACCTGAGAAGCCGTCGCTGAAGTCAGTACGCTTGAGACTGATTGGCATAGTTTAAGAAGGATATCTTCAGTTGTGACTGTTTTGTTTTTTTTCATTGTGATGTGCTCGTGGAGATGTCTTAAACAAAATGTTATTCAGTATATTGTTACTGAATTAAGACGAAAGTGACTATTTCTCCATTCTTGCACTGAGATTCTGATTTGATCACCTTTTTATATGATCTGAATAGTAGTAAAGTGACGAAATTCAAAGAAAATTATTAAAAATCTCAGATAACCCAATGCTGATAGGATCAGCGAAGTAGGGGCAGGAAGCAAATGTTACCAAGACTTCAACTCAATGCTGATGTCGATCCAGTTGTCGTACGCTTTTTAGATGAACTAAAAACAGCGGGCTTTACTGGCGACATTGAATCTCAATATTCTAGCCGTTTGGCTGTGGCGACTGATAATAGTGTCTATCAGCAATTGCCGCAGGCGGTCATCCTTCCTAAAACAACGCAAGACGTTGTGCTTATCGGTAAAGTGGTTTCTAAATCCGCTTACGAACGCGTGACTTTTTCCCCTCGTGGCGGCGGTACCGGAACCAACGGACAATCTTTAACAAAAGGTGTCGTGGTTGACCTGTCGCGATACATGAATAAGGTTCTTGAGATTAACGAGAAAGAGGGCTGGGTAAGAGTTCAGTCTGGTGTCGTTAAAGATCAATTGAACGACGCTGTTCGCCCTTATGGTTACTTTTTCTCTCCAGACCTTTCTACCAGTAACCGAGCAACCTTGGGTGGCATGATCAATACCGATGCTTCGGGCCAAGGGTCATTGAAGTACGGCAAAACGTCTGACCATGTATTGTCGCTGCAAGCGGTGTTCGCAGATGGTTCATGTCTAGAATCTGATTTATCACACGGCTTACCTGTAGAGGGTGAATTCGCTCACCATGCACTTGCGGTGACAGAGGCGGTTTGTCGAGACAAACGCGCTCAAATCTTAGATAAATTCCCTCCGCTGAATCGCTTCTTAACAGGCTATGACCTAAAGAATGCAATCAACGAACAAGATGACAGCTTTGACCTAACTCGCGTTCTATGTGGCGCTGAAGGTTCTTTAGCATTCATCACGGAAGCAAAGTTAAACCTAACCAAGATTCCAAAAGCGCGCACACTGGTTAACGTGAAATACAACACGTTTGATTCTGCGCTGCGTAATGCGCCGTTCATGGTGGAAGCGAAAGCACTGTCTGTTGAAACGGTAGATTCAAGAGTATTGAACCTAGCGAAGCAAGACATCGTTTGGCACACCGTGAGCGATTTGCTGACTGATGTTCCGAACAAAGAGATGCTTGGCATCAACATGGTTGAGTTTGCAGGCCAAGATGAAGCGGAAGTTGAACAGCAAGTTCAAGCGCTGACTGCACGCCTTGAAACCATGGTTGAAAGCGAAGAAGCCGGCGTGATTGGTTTTCAAGTTTGTAGCGATTTGGCGAGCATTGGCCGAATCTACAACATGCGTAAGAAAGCAGTGGGTCTGTTAGGTGCGGCGAAAGGCCGAGCTAAGCCAGTCGCTTTTGCTGAAGATACTTGTGTACCACCAGAAAACCTCGCGGATTTCATCTCTGAATTTAGAGTGTTACTCGATTCAAAAGAGTTGAATTACGGCATGTTTGGTCACGTTGACGCGGGCGTATTACACGTTCGTCCAGCATTGGATCTGTGTGACCCGATGCAAGAAGCATTGATGCATGAAGTCTCTGATGAAGTGGTTAAGCTGGTGGCGAAATACGGCGGTTTAATGTGGGGCGAGCACGGTAAAGGTTTCCGTTCTGAGTATGGCCCAGACTTCTTTGGTGAAGAGCTGTTTACCGAATTAAGACGTATTAAAGCAGCATTCGACCCGCACAACAAGATGAACCCAGGCAAGATCTGTACGCCTTTAGAAAGTGACGCTGAATTGGTGAAAGTCACCGATACCAAGCGTGGTTTCTACGACCGTCAGATCGACGTACAAGTTCGTGACAGCTTCAAGCAAGCAATGGAATGTAACGGTAACGGCTTGTGTTTCAACTACGATACTAGCTCGCCAATGTGTCCTTCAATGAAAGTTACGGCTGACCGACGTCACTCACCCAAAGGCCGCGCAGGCTTGGTAAGAGAGTGGTTGCGTCAACTGACTGAACAAGGCGTTGATATTCTCGACCTTGAGCAAGAAGCGTTGAAAGACAACACACCCGTTAAGACTATGATTGAGCGTGTTCGCAATACGATGAACAAACGCCATGAGTACGATTTCTCGCATGAAGTTCATGAGGCGATGAACGGTTGTTTGGCGTGTAAAGCGTGTGCGAGTCAATGTCCGATCAAAGTCGATGTACCAAGTTTCCGTTCTCGATTCTTGAACATCTACTACTCGCGTTACCAGCGCCCTGCAAAAGATTATCTAGTTGCCAACATTGAAACCATGCTGCCGCTGATGGCGAAAGCGCCAAAAGTAGTCAACGCTGCATTGGGTCAAAAGTGGATCCAAACGGCAACAGCTAAAACGGTCGGTTATGTTGATGCACCATTGATGTCGGTGCCTACGCTCAAAAATCGTCTAGCGAGTAAAGAGCTGCAACTCTTCGATTTACAGTATTTAGAAGGCTTGTCTTCTGAACAGAAGAAACAGCATGTGCTGATCGTTCAAGACCCGTTTACCAGCTTCTATGATGCCGAGGTGATTGAAGACTTCGTCACTCTGGCTCAAAAACTTGGCAAAACTCCGGTACTGCTGCCGTTCAAACCGAATGGTAAAGCGTTGCACATCAAGGGCTTCTTAAATCGTTTTGCACGTGAGGCGAAATCGACTTCGGATTTCTTGTCGATGGTGGCGGATATCGGAATTCCTTTGGTCGGTGTTGATCCTGCTCTTGTGCTTTGTTACCGCGATGAATACGTCGAGATCTTAGGTGACAAGCGCGGCGACTTTGATGTACTTACTGTGCATGAATGGTTAATGCCATCGCTAGGTGAGTTCGAAGCACGCTCAGCAAGTGAAGATATGTGGTACTTGTTTGCTCACTGTACTGAGAAAACCAAAATGCCGAACGCTGAAAAAGAGTGGGGTACTATCTTCAAACACTTTGGGGCGGCGTTAACCAGCGTTCCTGTCGGCTGTTGTGGTATGGCGGGAACTTTCGGCCACGAAGTCGATAAGCTACAAATGTCGAAAGACATATATGGTTTAAGCTGGAAGCCTCAAATGCAGGACTTACCAAAAGATCGTTGCTTGGTGACGGGCTATTCTTGCCGCAGCCAAGTGAAGCGTTTTGAAGGTGAGAAGCTTGCTCACCCATTACAGGCGCTAGCAAAAATTCTCTAATACATTTAGCCCAGCAATTGCTGGGCTTTTTTCTAAACTAACAAAGGAATGTTAATAAGGAAAAGTATGAAATTTCTAGAATTAAAAGTACCACCCGTTGCACTGTTCATTATTGTATTCGTAGCATCATACTTCTGCGCTCAGCAGTTGAGCCAAGGGACACTGGCATTACCTTATGGAATGGTTGTTTTAGGTATCGGAGTCGCATTGAGTGGTGTGATCGGAATATCCGGTATATTGGAATTTCGAAAACAGAAAACCACCGTTAACCCGATCAAAGTCGAAACCGCTTCAGCCGTCGTGGACAGTGGAATTTTTGGTTACACGCGAAACCCAATGTACTTAGGGTTGTTCATCCTGCTATTTTGCTTTGGCTACTTCTTCCAGAATATCTTCAGTGTACTACTTAGCTTTGGCTTCGTAATCTACATGAATTACTTCCAAATCAAACCCGAAGAGCGAGCACTAGAACAATTATTCGGCGCAGAATATGTTGATTACAAACAAAAGGTTAGACGCTGGATTTAGTGATGATTTGAGTGCTGGCTTAGTAATCGAAATAAAAAAGCCCAGCTTGAGATTATCAAGCTGGGCTTTATTGATCTTGTTCTAGAGCTAATTAAGCAGCGGCTGTGAACTGAGCTAGAAACATCTCTTTGCGTTCGTTGAAGCGGTTTACTAGGTCGTCTACAGAAGCTTGGTCGTATGGCTTAAGGCCACTTGCTACCATACGCTTCACGCCTTTACCTACTACTTCGCCGTCTTCTTTGAAATCGAAGTTCAGGGTCACGATGCCACGTTTGCCTTCAACATCAAAAGTCGCGCCAGAGAATTCAACTTCTGGGTGAGACAGGTCTAGGCGAGTAAATTCAACTTCCATGCTCTCGTAAATCACTAGAGGACGTTGGCAGTTGATCATCATTTGTTGTTCTTCCATAAGAGGAACCATGATGTGTGGGAAGTTCATGCCAGAGAACTTAACGTAGTTTGTTACTACGTGCTCGATGAATGCTTGATCATGGCTCTTCTCACCTTCACAAGACATGTGTAGGTACTCTTTACCATTTGCATCGATAAGTGAGCTCTCTTTTTCACACTTGTTGTCAACGCTTAACGCAATACCGTTACCAACCATACCTGAAAAATCAAAACGCATTTTTTGGCTGATGCCTTCTTTTTGCAGAAGTACTGCAAATAAAAGATCGCCAGGTACACAGAAGCGCTTGTTGTCTTCATCGTGAATCGGGTTGAAATCGCCAGCTACTTTTTTAGCAAAGTGGCTTGCTTGTTCACGAGTGAATTGAAATTGATTGTCTTCAGTAGAAAAGTAAGGTGTCAGAAACATAGTATCGCTATTAGTCATCAAATCTGGGGTGGATTATAGCTAACTAACTTCGTTCTAATGGTCTATCCAGTTAACTTTGCTTATATATCAGTCAATTAGATAAATACGTTAGATGGTATATGACGATTTGAAGGGAAATGTGGCCTTTGGCTCAATGCAACAAGGGCTAATCGATAGCCCTTGTTTATATGACACTCTAATGGGTGTTGTTTAGAATGTTTTTGCTTTAAAAGCTACACAAAGTGCCTTCTGGCATTAGGTGATTATGAACGGATAATTTGAGCAATAAGTTCGCTTGTTCAATATCCGGTGCAAAATATCTGTCTTTGTCGTAGAAGCTGACTTTTTCACGCAAAATCTGTTTCGCTTCTTCCACACGAGGAGAGGATAGATTCGGAGCACGGAAATCGAGCCCTTGTGCTGCTGCTAAATATTCTACTGCTAATATCCCACGGGTGTTTTCAGCCATGTATCTAAGTCTACGAGCGGCAAAGGTAGCCATTGATACGTGATCTTCTTGGTTTGCCGATGTTGGAAGGCTGTCTACTGAAGCTGGGTGTGCCAGTGTTTTATTCTCGCTTGCCAGAGCAGCAGACGTTACTTGAGCAATCATAAAGCCTGAGTTAACGCCGCCGTTATCGACTAAGAAAGGTGGAAGTTTGCTTAGTGCGCTATCAATCAGCAGTGCCATTCTTCGTTCAGAAAGGCTACCAATTTCTGCAATCGCAAGTGCTAGGTTATCCGCTGCCATTGCCACAGGTTCTGCGTGGAAGTTACCACCTGAAATAATGTCGCCGTCTTCAGCAAATACCAGTGGGTTATCCGATACCGAGTTCGCTTCAACGTTTAACGTTTCTGCTGAATTACGAATTTGCTGTAAACAGGCACCCATCACTTGAGGCTGACAGCGCAACGAGTAAGGGTCTTGAACCTTTTCACAGCAAGTGTGTGATTCACCAATCTCACTCTTTTGATCAAGCATATGGCGATAAGCAAGCGCGGCATCCATTTGACCACGATGACCACGAACGCGATGAATTCGAGGGTCAAACGGACGACGACTACCCAGTGCAGCTTCAACAGACATTGCACCACATACGGTTGCAGACGCAAACAAGTCTTCCGCTGCGAACAGACCTTCTAATGCAAAGGCAGTCGATGCTTGTGTGCCGTTTAACAGCGCTAAGCCTTCTTTCGGCGCAAGTGTGATTGGTTCAAGACCTGCGATCTGCATTGCTTCTAAGCCAGTGATGATCTTGCCGTTGTGGCGTGCTTGGCCTTCACCTAGCAGAACGGTACTCATGTGGGCGAGGGGAGCAAGATCTCCAGATGCGCCTACTGATCCTTTTTGTGGAACACACGGGTAAACCTGCGCGTTCACAAGATCGATAAGAGCGTTAATCACTTTGAGGCGGATACCAGAGTAACCGCGAGACAAGCTGTTAATCTTCAATACCATCATCAAGCGTACGGTTTCATCAGACATGAACTTGCCAATGCCCGCAGCGTGAGAAAGTACGATACTTTTCTGTAGAACTTCGAGATCTTCAGGCGCAATCTTGGTGTTTGCTAATAAGCCAAAACCCGTGTTGATGCCATACACAGTGCGGTCTTCAGCAATCACTTGTTCGACAACTTGCATGCTCGCTTCGATATCCGGGATTGCTGCAGGATCGAGTGATAAGTTCACAGGGCTACGGCTGATTTTTCGAAGTTCAGATAGGCCAAGAAGTCCTGGCTTAAGTAATAAGTTCAACATGTTCTCTCCAGACATTAAAGGCGACGAAGTTCTTCGTTTAGCATAGGTAAATCAAGCTTCTGCTCTTTGGCACATTGCTTGGCAATATCGTAACCTGCATCAGCATGACGCATAACGCCGGTTGCTGGGTCATTGTGAAGTACGCGAGCAATACGCTGTGATGCATCTTCACTGCCGTCACAACAAATCACCATGCCTGAGTGTTGCGAGAAGCCCATACCAACGCCACCACCGTGGTGCAAAGAAACCCAAGTTGCGCCGCCCGCTGTGTTCAGAAGGGCATTCAATAGAGGCCAATCTGATACGGCATCTGATCCATCCATCATGCCTTCTGTTTCGCGGTTCGGGCTTGCTACTGAACCTGAATCTAGGTGGTCACGACCGATAACAACTGGTGCTTTCAGTTCGCCATTTTTCACCATTTCATTGAATGCTTGGCCTAAGCGTTCACGATCTTTCAAGCCAACCCAACAAATACGCGCTGGCAGGCCTTGGAACTGAATGCGTTCACGCGCCATATCTAGCCAGTTATGTAGATGTGGGTTGTCTGGAATCAGTTCTTTTACTTTTTGGTCTGTTTTGTAGATGTCTTCTGGGTCACCAGATAGTGCCGCCCAACGGAAAGGACCAATACCTTCGCAGAATAAAGGTCGAATATAAGCCGGAACGAAACCTGGGAAATCAAACGCGTTTTCTACGCCTTCTTCCAGTGCCATTTGGCGAATGTTATTACCGTAATCCACGGTCGCTGCGCCGCGGTATTGCAGGTCTAACATCGCTTGTACTTGAATCGCCATAGATTGCTTAGCGGCTTTCACCACTTTTGCTTCATCAATGGAGCGCTCTTGTGCGGCTTTCTCCATCGTCCAACCTTGCGGCAAGTAGCCGTTAAGAGGATCGTGGGCAGAGGTTTGGTCAGTCACCACATCAGGTGTGATATTGCGTTCAACTAACTCTGGGAAGACGTCTGCGGCGTTACCTAATAAGCCAACAGAGATTGGCGTGTCTGACTCTTTAATCATTGCCATCGCTTCATCTAAGCTGGTGGCTTTTTTGTCTACATAGCCAGTACGCAAGCGGTAGTCGATTCGTGATTCATCACACTCCACTGCGATCATTGAGAAGCCAGCCATCGTTGCAGCAAGAGGTTGAGCGCCGCCCATTCCACCAAGACCGCCCGTTAGAACCCACTTGCCGTTTGCTTCACCTTGGAAGTGCTTCTTCGCGATAGCGACAAAGGTTTCGTAAGTACCTTGAACGATGCCTTGTGAACCAATGTAGATCCAGCTGCCCGCGGTCATTTGGCCGTACATCATCAAGCCTTCTTTATCGAGCTCGTTGAAGTGTTCCCAGTTCGCCCAGTGTGGAACAAGGTTCGAGTTAGCGATCAGTACGCGAGGTGCGTTTTTATGAGTCGGGAACACGCCCACAGGTTTACCGGATTGAACAAGTAACGTTTGGTCGTCCTCTAAACGCTCTAATACTTCAACAATTTTGTCATAACATTTCCAATCACGTGCCGCGCGACCAATACCGCCATACACAACCAGTGCATGTGGGTGTTCTGCCACATCAGGGTCTAGGTTGTTCATCAGCATACGCAGTGGTGCTTCTGTTAACCAAGATTTAGCGCGCAAAGTGGTGCCGTGAGGTGCGCGAATTTCGCGAGTCGTGTCGAGACGAGGGTCACTGTTGTGGTGTTCCGTCATTTTGGAATTCCTTCTGTTTCACGTTATATCGTTGTAGTTGTAGTTGTAGTTATCGGTATCGGTATAGCTGGATTAGTCGCTGGCCATTGCACTGGCAATATCCCAACATAAACGAGCCGCTAATCGAGCCGTTTGGCCATCGACGTCGTAGTCTGGGTTGTATTCCGCTATGTCCGCGATAATGAGTTTTTCACTGTGTTGGAAAATCTGTTCTAGAAAAGGAGCAAGCGCTTCATAGCTCACGCCTCTTGCCGCTGGTGCACTTACGCCCGGCGCAGTAGCTGCGGGGAAAACATCGAGATCAATGGTGAGATAGAGATAATCACACTCAACGATGAATTTTTGTAACTTGATCAGTTGAGCGACTTGATTCACTTGGGTCATGTTGCGGTCGTGTTCATACCACACGCCCAGTTGGTCAGCTTTGTTAAACAGCGCTTTGGTATTGTTGGCGGCACTCACACCAAGACAAGCGTAATGAAACGGCCATTGATGTGCGTGGCAGTAATCACTGATCTGGTTAAAAGGCGTGCCGGAGCTCGGTTTAACATCGGTGATGTCGCTTTCAAATTCACGAAGATCAAAGTGAGCATCAAAATTAACGATGCCGATCTTAGGATTGTGTTCTGATTGAATTTTATTTAGGTGCTCAGCGAGACCTTGGAACGTTGCCCAAGCCACCTCGTGACCACCGCCAAGGGTAATCACTTTGTTGGTTGCTAAGGCATTGGCAATCACAGAAGCACACTGTTTTTGGCTGACTTCTAATTGACCATCATTGCACTCGATATCACCAAGATCGGCGATGTGTGCGTCACTGTGCCAAGCCATATTCGCCAACGCTTGGCGTATCAAGTTAGGTGCTTGTTTCGCGCCCACGCGTCCTTTATTTCTTGCAACACCGGCATCGCTGGCAAAGCCTACCAAGGCGATATCACCGTCAGTCAGCTTGTCACTTAACTCACTACTTTGCACTTGCTTGGTAATGTGATGAACGCGAGTACCGAGTGCGCCATCTTCAAGATCATTACGTCCGGTCCACACAAAGTTATGCACGGTTGTTGCGTTCTCTTGGATACCGTTGGATTTAGATTGAGTCATGACACACCTCGCCATTAACAATGCGTTTATGCAGGTGAGGAACACCGACTTGATAGCTTAGATCTGCAGGGTGGTCGATGTTCCAGATAGCCAAATCTGCGGCATAACCGATTTCGACTTTGCCTTTGGTTTGTGACTTACCAATGGCAGCCGCCGCGTTACAAGTTACACCGCGTAGCGCTTCTTCAGGCGTCGTACCAAACAGGGTGCAGCTCATGTTCATCATCAGCGTTAAGTCTGCAAAGGGAGATGTGCCGGGGTTTAGGTCGGTCGCGATCGCCATTGGAATGTTGTGTTCACGAAGTAGGGCAACGGGCGGTTGTTGAGTCTCTTTAAGGAAATAGAATGCACCGGGTAGCAAGGTGGCAACTGTGCCTGATTCAGCCAGCGCTTTGACTCCGGTTTCATCAAGGTATTCAACATGGTCGACAGAGAGTGCGCCGTATTTAGCTGCGAGCGCGCTGCCACCCATATTAGAAAGCTGTTCTGTGTGGCCTTTAATCGCGAGCCCGTGTTCTTTGGCTGCGGCAAATACACGTTCGGTTTGTTCTAGGTTGAAGCCGATAGATTCGCAGAACACGTCAACTGCATCGGCAAGCCCTTGCTCTGCAGCTTTAGGAATGATCTCTTGGCAAACCAGATCTATGTAACGATCTGGTTGTTCTTTGTATTCTGGCGGTACTGCGTGTGCTGCAAGGAGAGTGGTAGTGATCTTAATTCGGCGATGATTTTCTAACGCTTTAGCTGCACGTAACATCTTGAGTTCGTCTTCAAGTGTTAAACCATAGCCCGATTTTACTTCGATGCTGGTTACGCCACTTCTTAGCAGGCCATCGAGTCTAGGTAGTGCCATTTCAACCAGTTCAGACTCTTGCGCTGCGCGTGTTGCAGTGACTGTCGCAAGAATCCCGCCGCCTTGTTTGGCGATGTCGGTGTAAGAGATACCATTCAAACGCTGTTCAAATTCGTTGGCGCGATTGCCTGCAAATACGAGGTGAGTGTGGCAATCAATCAGACCTGGGGTAACGAGCTTGTTTTTGCAATCATAGGTGATGTAATCCGCAGAGTTATCAGTGCTCGGTTGTTCTACCTCATAAGCATGAGCCTCATGGTTTGAACAAGAGATAGACACGATCTTACCGTCTTCGATAACGATATCTTGAGGGGAAGAGGGCTGATAACCGTCGGCTCCCGAACTCATGGAGACCACTCGTGCGTTTTTGAGGATCAAATTCATAATCACCTAGATCTTTGCTAAATATTAAATGTATATACAAATAAATAGGCTAAACGCTGACCCGAATCAAGTTGATGTTGCAAAAATGTGATCGGCGATCAGGATGATGTTCTTTAATCTAGAAGTATCTTGGAGCTTAATTTGTACTTAGAGCCAGGATGGTAGAGCAATGCAAAGCTGATGAGGCGTTCTTTGCTCCATGTTCTTCTATTCAAAAGTAGGCAAGGTTCTGATTCAGATAGCTTTAGTGACGTTCTGATTTGAGAGTCAGGAATAATGGCTTCAACCGTGTGCTCGATTGCACTCAACGGGCAGCTTTTTGAAAGGTATTCATTGGGTGTAGAGGTTGAAAAGTCTTGCTCTAGGTATTTTGGTGCGGCTTGCGAGTTCACCCAGCGCGCTTCCAATTGAATCGGTGTGTTGTCAGCAAAGTGGATGATTTCACTATAGAATACTTCGGCATTGATCATCACACCTAACCGTGTCGCGGTGCTTTCATCTGCCTTGATGCTCTTGTGCTTGATAACCTGGCTAGCATACGTTTGACCTCGGTCTTTGATCTCTTGTGCGATGTTGTTGATATCAAGCAGCGGAGATTGCGCTTTTTCGTCTGGTTCACAAACAAAAGTACCTAGCCTTGGCTTCCTGATGAGTTTGCCTTCAGACACAAGATCTCGAATGGCTTTATTGACCGTCATTCGACTCACATTGAACTGCTCTGTGAGTTCGAGTTCTGTGGTTATCTGGTAACCCACTGGCCAGTGACCACTGTTGATATTATCGTCTATGAACTGTTTTATCTGAAGGTAGAGCGGCGCTTTCGACATAATGAAACCTTATTTGACTATACAAATAGAGTAACGGAATTTTTCACGATTTCAACATTTCCTCGGGCAATGTGACCTTATTCAACATAGATGGGGCAAATTGCTTGATTCTGTGAGGCAAGTGTCGCAAATTGTCACGTAATAACTATTCGTAAATCAGATGATTAGAAAGGGAAATAATATGTTTAAGAAATTAAAGGCCTCGTTGGGCATCGGTGCAGCAAAGGTTGATACTGTCTTAGATAATATTGAAGTTTTCCAAGGTGGAGAGTTGTCTGGCAATGTTCACATTGTTGGTGGCGACGTTGAGCAACAAATCGACTTGATTAACTTGGTTCTCAACACAGAAGTAAAAGTAGAAACGGAAGACAGTACCAGCTACGAAACCTTTTCACTGGGTCGTATTCAAGCGGTAGAGCCTTTCGTTATCCAACCGGGCGAAACCAAACTGGTTCCATTCCGACTTAAGTTAAATGATGAAACGCCAGTCACCGCGTTGAACGCACAAATGAACCAATGCCATGTGTGGGTTGAAACCAACCTAGATATCGGCTTTGCGATTGATCCTAAAGACCGTGACTTTATCTCCGTTCATCCACTGCCAACAGTCGCTAAAATTATCCAAGGTGTGGAAGCATCGGGCATGGCAATGGTGAAAGCAGACGTAGAGAAGGGCTTCTTAAAAGGCAACAGCTTTGCTTCTCGCTCTGGCTGTTACCAAGAGATTGAATTTCGCAGCGGCGGCTTTATGAATAACAAAGAGATCGAGCTGTCATTCATCGTAGATGGCTCTATGGTTCACTGCCTAGCAGAAATCGACCGCTCAATGAGCTTCCGCGGCGACCAATACATCTCATTCAGCTTACCTGCTAATGCGGCCGACTCAGACATTCGCAACGCTGTATCAAGAATCATGAGTGCGTAGTTCCCTTTCTGTTAGTAGTCGCTTTTTCTATTAATAGAGACAAGACAGTACGATTTCTATAGCCGAACTTATCCGTTCGGCTTTTTTGTATTGTAGATAAAGCCAACGAATTACTGATTGAACTATGGGTTAGGCGTTAGAAGGATCTAAATAGAAGAGACATTTCAGTCATATAGTTTTGTGGTGCTGCGGGACTAACATTGTCATTTCATATTATTTCGTTACAATGTTCGGCTACTCACAGATGTGGCATCTGTATTTGCTTCTATGTGGGTATATTTATTATGCATATATCCCCAATCAGCGTACTCGTTGATTGAAAGACATATATTAAACATTTTCATGTGTTGCTTGGTGTGCAACACCACTGTAAAGGACAAATAATGCCAATTATTACTCTTCCTGACGGTAGTCAGCGTCAATTTGACAACCCTGTATCAACTCTAGATGTTGCCCTATCAATCGGTCCTGGTCTTGCGAAAGCTACCATTGCTGGTCGTGTAGACGGCGAGCGTGTTGATGCTTGTGATCTTATCGAAAACGATGCAAGCCTAGAAATCATCACAGCTAAAGATGAAGTTGATGGCCTTGAAATCGTTCGTCACTCTTGTGCTCACCTTTTAGGCCACGCGGTTAAGCAGCTTTTTCCAGAAGCGAAAATGGCGATCGGTCCTACTATCGATAACGGTTTCTACTACGATATCGATCTTGAGCACTCTCTAACGCAAGACGATCTAGAAAAGATCGAAAAGCGCATGAAAGAGCTAGCGAAGACCAAATACCAGGTTGTTAAGAAGAAAGTTAGCTGGCAGGAAGCGCGCGACGCATTCGAAGCTCGCGGCGAGACTTACAAGATTGAAATCTTGGACGAGAACGTTTCTAAAGATGATCGTCCAGGCCTGTACCATCACGAAGAATACATCGATATGTGTCGTGGTCCACACGTGCCTAACATGAGCTTCTGCCAGCACTTCACTCTACTTAACGTAGCGGGTGCATACTGGCGTGGTAACAGTGACAACAAGATGCTTCAACGTATCTACGGCACTGCATTCCACGACAAGAAGGCACTTAAAGCTCACCTTGTGCGCCTAGAAGAAGCGGCTAAACGTGACCACCGTAAAATCGGTAAAGCGCTTGACCTATTCCACATGCAGCAAGAAGCACCAGGCATGGTGTTCTGGCACCACAACGGTTGGACTATCTTCCGTGAGCTAGAAGTATTTATTCGTCAAAAACTGACTGAGTACGATTACCAAGAAGTTAAAGGCCCATTAATGATGGACCGTGTTCTTTGGGAACGCTCTGGTCACTGGGATAAGTACGCTGAAGCGATGTTCACTACTTCTTCAGAGAACCGTGAATACGCTATCAAGCCAATGAACTGTCCTGGTCACGTTCAAATCTTCAACCAAGGTTTGAAATCTTACCGTGATCTACCGCTACGTATGGCTGAGTTCGGCTCATGTCACCGTAACGAGCCGTCTGGCGCACTTCACGGCATTATGCGTGTTCGTGGCTTCACTCAAGATGATGCTCACGTATTCTGTACTGAAGACCAAGTTCAACAAGAAGTTAAAGCTTGTATTGAAATGGTTTACGATACTTACACAACTTTCGGCTTCGAAAGCATCGTTGTTAAGCTATCTACTCGTCCAGAACAGCGTGTAGGTTCAGACGAAATGTGGGACCGTGCAGAGGCTGACCTTAAGCAAGCGCTAGAGGCAATGGACATTGCATACGAGATTCAAGAAGGCGAGGGTGCGTTCTACGGACCTAAGATTGAATTTACTTTGCATGATTGTTTGGACCGCGCTTGGCAATGTGGTACAGTGCAGCTCGATTTTGCATTACCAGAACGTTTAGGTGCTACTTACGTAGGTGAAGATAACGAGCGTCACACGCCAGTTATGATCCACCGCGCGATTTTAGGTTCACTAGAACGCTTCATTGGTATTCTTATTGAAGAATACGCTGGCTTCTTCCCAACGTGGTTGGCGCCAGAACAAGCAGTTGTAATGGGCATTACAGACAAACAGTCTGAATATGTACAAGAAATTACGAAAAAACTGCAAAAAAGTGGATTTAGAGTCAAAGCAGACTTGAGAAATGAGAAGATTGGCTTTAAAATCCGCGAACATACTTTGAAACGTGTACCGTTCATGCTTGTGTGTGGTGACCAAGAAATGGAAGCCGGCGAAATTGCAGTACGTACACGTAAAGGTAAGGACCTTGGCAAATTTAAAGTGGATGACTTTATTTCATACATCCAAGCCGAGGTTTCAAGCCGTAAGCTCAATCTGGAGGAATAGCTATTAAAGGCGGAAGACGTGGCCAACAACCGGCCAAACAAAACCAGCACCGTTTAAACGGTGACATTCGTGGCGTTCGTGAAGTGCGTCTAACTGGCGCAGACGGCGAAGCTGTTGGTGTAGTATCAATCGCTGAAGCGATGGAAGCTGCAAATGAAGCTGGTATGGATCTTGTAGAGATCAGCCCTAACGCCGAGCCGCCAGTTTGTCGTGTGATGGACTACGGTAAGTTCCTCTTCGAGAAGAGCAAAGCTGCGAAAGAGCAGAAGAAGAAGCAAAAGCAGGTTCAGATCAAGGAAATTAAATTCCGACCTGGAACTGATATTGGAGACTATCAGGTAAAACTACGCAACCTGACTGGTTTCCTAGAAGACGGCAACAAAGTGAAGGTAACAATTCGCTTCCGTGGCCGCGAAATGGCTCACCAAGAAATCGGTGTTGACGTTCTTAATCGTTTGAAAGCGGATACTGAAGAATTTGCAGTTGTCGAATCTTTCCCAACGAGAATTGAAGGTCGCCAGATGATCATGGTGTTGGCCCCTAAAAAGAAGTAATTAACGGCTTTGCAAGTAATTGAACCCTGCAGCCTCAGGTTGCGGGGTTTTATTCGCCCTAATTACTATGTTATTAACAACTCAACAATGCGGAGTTATTCATCATGCCTAAGATGAAAACCAACAAAGGTGCTGCTAAGCGTTTCCAGAAAACTGCTGGTGGTATTAAGTTTAAGCACGCTGGTAAACGTCACATCCTGACTAAGCGTACTACTAAGAACAAGCGTCAGCTACGTCCGAACTCGATCCTTCCTAAATGTGAAGTTGCTCAAGTTCTACGTATGATGCCATACGCTTAATTCTTTTTAGTTTATAAATTCGTTTAGTTTAGGAGAAGCATAATGCCTCGCGTAAAACGTGGTGTACAAGCTCGTGCACGTCATAAGAAAGTTCTAAAACAAGCTAAAGGTTACTACGGAGCACGTTCACGTGTTTACCGCGTAGCTTTCCAAGCAGTTACCAAAGCTGGTCAATACGCTTACCGTGACCGTCGCAACAAGAAACGTCAATTCCGTCAACTTTGGATTGCACGTATCAACGCGGCATCTCGTCAAAATGGTCTATCTTACAGCCGTTTCATCAATGGCCTAAAGAAAGCATCTATCGAGATCGACCGTAAGATTCTTGCTGACATCGCAGTATTCGACAAAGCAGCATTTGCTGTTCTAGTTGAAAAAGCGAAAGCATCTCTATAATTTAGAGTTAGCTTAAAGGTTTAAGAAAAGGAGAACTTCGGTTCTCCTTTTTTATTGCCTGTAATTTGGCTTTGCCATACTCTCTCGCATCTCGCATCTCGCATCTCGCATCTCGCATCTCGCATCTCGCATCTCGC
>NZ_JBFSVA010000039.1:0-28501 GCF_041467655.1 Vibrio sp. 10N.247.311.49 | reverse complement strand
CAGATTAGTTCTATTAGGCCAAAAACCACTCGACTGTGAATGCAGACTTTTTGGCGAAACCAATTTAGGTCGGGTAGACGACACTTGTTACCAAGTGCCGTCCCCCTAAGAACCCAGCGTGCAACTTTCACTGCACTAGGCTCAAGCCTTCACGAAGGCATCGTTTGATACCCAGCAACTTATAAAGCAGCGAGAGTAGGCTCCTTCCAAGAGTTGCGAGCTTGCCTTTTTGACTTTCTCTTAGCCAAGTATTCTTGGTGTTGAGGGTCATATGGTGTCGCTGCACTTCGGATTTTTTACATGTCTCTCGATCGGTACTTTGGCTATTTGGAAGAGATTGAACTGGCAATCCATATCCATGATCTTCTGCCAACCATGAAAATGCCATTGGCCTTTTCGGTTGACGAAGTATTTAAGGGCCACCCAAGTTTTGGATTTTGTCGGATGACGCCTCACTGCCCAGTACCATAATGCAAGAAATAGCTTATGACCTACATATCCGAATACCTGTTTAGCCACGCAATGGCGATAATAATTAGCCCAACCCCTTAATTTCGGATTTATCAGTTTGATAAGATCGTTTACAGAGGTTGTTGCATGCTTTTTGATGAGTTCGCGCAGATTGCTCAAGAACAGCAATGTGTTAGATTTACTCGGTTTAATGAGCAATTTCCCTTTGTACTTTCTGTGATTGAACCCTAGAAAGTTAAAGCCGTTATCGATGTGTGTAATGTGCGTTTTCTCTTCGGATAATGTTAAGCCTCTTTCCGCTAAAAATTCAGCGATCAACGGTTTGATATCGTTCTCCAACACTTCCTTTAAAGCGCAGGTGACGACGAAATCGTCGGCGTATCCAATGAAATTGGCTCTACTACCCTTTTTGAGGGCCGTAGACTTAATATGCTGCTCAAGTCCAGCAAGAGTCATTAGCATCAAGGTTGGTGATATTATCCCACCTTGCGGTGTTCCCTCATCGGTGCGATAAAACAGACCTTTGTCCATAAAGCCAGATTTTAGCCATTGTTCCAACATTCTCTTATCAATAACGATGTTATCAAGAAGCCATTGATGGCCGATCTTGTCGAAACAAGCTTTAATATCCCCTTCAAGTACCCATTTAGCTGATTTCTTTAATGCCAAACATTTGAAACACTGCCCAACTGCATCGGCAGTACTGCGATTTGGCCTAAATCCATAACTATTAGGGTCAGCAAGCATTTCCGATATAGGCTCTAATGCAAGAAGATGGAGGGCTTGTTGCGCTCTGTCAATCATGCATGGAATGCCTAATGGTCTGAGCTTGCCGTTCTTTTTAGGGATGTAGATACGCTTGAGCGGTTGGGCTTTGTACGCCTTTCGACTCAATTGATTAACTGCTTTTATGCGGCGTGCATCTGTGTTCCAGATGACACCATCTATTCCAGACGTTTTACTACCTTTATTTTGAGATACTCGCCTTACTGCAAGAAGCTTGGCTGAGCGAGAATGGGTTAGTATCCACTGCAAGGCTTTCGCTTTACCGTGTTTACCTTCTCTAGTTGCCTTTGCGATACGCATCTGAAGCTTTAATACATGCGACTCAATAGGTTTCCAGTCGATAGACTGCCATTGAGCACTGTCAGGAGAGGCACTAATCTCTTTAGAAATCATCATTTGCGTTTCTCCTTAAATAAAGTTCTTCAAACTCTCTCGCAACGAAAGACCAGTCGGAAGTGGGCTCACTTTCGTGACCAGACACGAGTCTGTATCTGCATCGTTACAATGCAGCCTTCGCTTTCTCCGACCTCCTTTACCCGCATCACTATCGGCCACAAGGGCTTTCCCATAGGGAGCGATACAGGCTTACCCTGTTCCGTATGTTACGTAAAATGTCAACTTAGATGCCCACTCTAGTGCGGAGAGTACTTTGATCACGAAAGGCCAATGCCCAACTCCTTTCCGACTCTCGTTGCCGTTTTGGCCACAGCGTATTAACCACTTCCGCTGCTTCATCATATGACGCACCTTTAATGGATTCACATACGTTCATCATATTGACTCCCTAGCACTTACCCGAATTGTGGTTTTCAGGAGGAACATCCTCTCACGATTTTGTTCCCACTCAGCCTAACGGCCAAGTTTCGTTACATTGTCAGATCCGCTACTTTATTCAGGATCTTAGGGTCATCTGGTGATACAGATGGTTCACTCTTGTCGTGGTGAACAACGCTTCATACGACTTCAGGTCGCACGGGCAGAAATGAGCTAGAGCTACTACTCTAATGATTCATTAGAACGAATAGCAGCGTACCGATGCGATCGCTGCCATTTTAAGAGGATACTTTATTGCTTGCTACTCATGGAAACAGGAACGTAATACTTTCTTGGGCTATATAAGGGGTTAAAGGAACGTTTTTGTGCCCAAGCAGCGGCCAATGAATACCTAGTCTAGAATAAAGACATTTAACCCGTTCCTACTCTCTCGTACTGGCCTTATACCTGAAATTACATTCACTCTCGATGGATATCCTATGCCGAGATTAATATTTCCAGCCGTTAAATTGTAACGATTTAGGGATAGGGCTGTAGCAAGGGTATTCGGTTTGTAAGCCGTAGTTAATAATCATTGAAATATCAACGCCGAAGGACCCTGCATAGTTTGCTCGTCTGAACTTCTGCGGATCGTTTTTGGCGGTTTTCTCAAGTACCATCCAGATCATATCTTCAAGGAACTCAGGGTGGCGCCTTGGATCGAGTGCCATTGTATCGCGCATACAGAACCAGCTTCCTCCGCCTAGCTGTTTTTGATTATAGGCATTGTCAAAATACGCAGTATGCAAACCTTGTAGGTAGGCGTTTAAGCGTATGGACTCCACGGTGTCCGTCTCGTCAATGTGCTGCAAGAAGTAGGGCAGTTTGGTGATGTCCGGCAGGTTTTGGGAATATGGTCTTTTATTTATCATTGCGAGTTCGTACTGCTCGTGTATCTCGCTCAGCAGTTGAGTGAGCTCGGGAGAGTGGGGTTGAGCTTGCACGCTCGCACAGGTAAGCAGCAGTAATGGTAAGACTGTTTTCATGGTCATTCTCCCTCTAGATACCTGATCATAATACCAGTATTTAGGCGGTACATAAAGTTCTTTTTTATGCACCTAGTTAAGTATTATTCTTTCGAGTTTTGTGTGTATCTTGGCACCGCAGGATAGGCTTGGTCGGAGGTGACGTATTCCGTCCTTTCGGGTCTAGTGATCTCCTTTTCTACCTGCGACTTGACTGTCAGTTCAATCATCGGCTCAGGTTTGATGATGGGTTTCTGCGCTTCCTCTTGTTGAAGTTTTACATCATCGGTAACCCCATCAAAGCGCGCTTGATTAAAGAGTCCGCCCGTTCCCTTGGTATGCAGCATCTCGGTGCGGGTGTGTGCCACGGTATCGACGGTACTAGCCCATCCTTTCTCCATCGTGTTGTTTTGCTCGGGTGTCAGTTCTGGTTGTTGGGTTGGGGTGGTGGTTTCATGCGCTTTCTCCATTGTTGCCACAATCTTCGCCGTGTCACCATCGAGTCCCGCCATGGTGGTGAACTCTTCAGTGCGTGTGTATTCTTGCCAAGACTTTTTAGCATCAGCAATATCTTCCGGTTGGTAAGCGGTCATTAGGCGTTGGACGTCTGGTTGGTTTAATCCTATGTCTTTTTCCAAGTAATTCTGGAAGCCTTGAATCGCGTTGGCCGTAAAGCTGGCACTGCCAGAGTCGAGGCGCGTTTGAGTATTCGAGAGGGCGTTCAAGTCCGATTGGCTTTGCATGGCACTTACACCAAGAGACTTGGTGTTGCTGGCGTTAATCGCAAAGTCATGCGCAAACTGCTCAACCGAAGTTCGGGTGTCTTTATTGTCCACCTGCGTGCCGGCACTGGTCACGGCATTGGCCCCTTCGGTGTATTGCTGCGTGGCTTGCTCAAGCTGCTGCTTTTGCTCGGTATTCATCTTGCTGTAAGCCGTACGTTCATCATCAGACCATTTCACGCCGCCACTGGCGCCTAAATTGAATGGCGATGCCCCTTTACCGGTGCCTACGCCGCCCTCGAAGCCGCCATAGACACTTTGCAGGTAAGCTTGTGATTGGTCTTTCGTCCAACCCGTTTGTTGAATCACGCTGTCAACCGCCGTTTGCATGTCATTCATACCTTGGCTGACTTGAGTATTAAAGCCACTGGTGCTGCCTTCACCGTAAGCCAGGTTTTTACCCACACTATCATGCCAGCGGTCGCTCAGCGCCGCGCCTCCTTGGAGGGTTTGACTCAGTTGGGTACTGGTTTGTTCAAGGTTTTGCTGCGTTTGATTGCGGGCATTCGCCACACTCTCTTGCAGCATGCTTTGCGTGTTGGCGCTGATGTTGCCGCGACTGGTGGTTTGTGAGCTGTCGTAGGTGGTGCGCCCATCTCCGTGTTGTGTGGTCACCGAGCCGTCTGGGTTTTGGGTGTAGCTGTGACCTTGGTTGGCGAGGGTATTGGTATCAAACTTATTGGCATGGGTGTTGTTCATGCTGTGGTTGTCAATCTGCATACTGCCAAAATCCAGATTACCCGTGGACGCTGCAGCGCTCGCTCTGGCATTGGTCGAGTTAATCATGCTCGAGAGCTGGTAGTTCATGCTCGACATGACTTCTTGACCGCCTTTTAAAATGCCTTTGGCTATCATAGGGACGCCTATCATCAAGATACCCGTGATCCAGGCGAAGCGGCTGTGAAGCTCATCCGCGGCATTCGCGTTGGAAAGCACTAGCCCCCCGAACTTCCCCGAGACATCCGTAGACAGAGATTCCAGTCCCCAAAGCTGAAAGCCGTTGATGATGGCAAACAAGGCTGGCCACGTGGCCAAAAAGGCAAACGTCCCAAAATAGTTTTTTAACACCATCATGGTCAAGCCAGGAATGACCGCGGCACCTGCAACAAAGAAGCCTAGGCACGCGAACAACATAAACATCATGGTATGGAGCATCGGCAAGTATTCTCTTGCCATCAAACCTAATGACGCCCACATTGAGGTGGTTTGCAGTTTATTGGTGGTATAAGCGTAATTGAGCGCAGCTTGCGTTGGGTCAAGGCTATCAAGGTTGTAGCGTAGCTCGTTCATCAGCATGTTTTGTTTGATGGTGCTGGACGCGCTGGTACTCATTCTAAAAAATTTGTCGTAGCTGCGGGTGAGTGACTGCACCACTTGCGGCTTATAACGGTCCGCGTCTTTGCCAAGCAATTGATGCGCTAACAAGCTCATGTTTTTATTGGCGGCATCATCAAAGCGCTGCTTGATGATAGGGTAAGCTTCTTCACATCGCTTGTAGGTGCTTCGGCCGCCGCCCTCATCAAGATAAAGGGCGCGCAACGGGCTTTGCCTAACGCCGTCTAAAAAGGCAAAAATATCAGGGGCGGTAAAGAGTTCATCCCAGGTGTATTTCCCATTGATTCTCACATCCCCAATCATGCAGTTATGAAAGTAGTCTCGCCAGAGTTTTTGTAGTGCCAGCTCATTGATTCTGGATTGTCTTGAGAGCTGATACAGCTCCGAGCCAAACAACATCCCAGTACGACCATAACGCTCATCGTCGGAGGTGGTGAAAATGCCTTCCACACCTTCGGCCATCCCCACCATGATAGAAGAGAAAAAGTAAGTAGGCACGGCCACGAGGTAAGGGACATTATCCACCTTGTAAGCCTTACCCGGTTGCGTCTTATCAATGATGAGCATGTCGGCTTTCATGTTGATAAGAAACAGGGGTACGGCAAAGAACACCACCATCCATTTGATGAGGTCTTTGGGGTTACGTGACAGCATGAAGATAAACAAACTGGTGATAAGCCCCAGCATCATGCACATCTGTAAGTAATCCCCAAAGGTATTGGTTCTAAAAAAAGTGGCCAGCGCATTAAAGGCTTTGTTGACCACTTCGCCGGAAGTGTAAGTGTAATATTCGAGTATCATAGGTCAGTTCCCATAAGCCGGGGTAGGTTTGGTGGTCGTGCTGATTTCTTTTGTGCTTTGCTGCGTGGTCTTTCTTTGCGAGTCAATCAGTTGATTGCGGTTGTTGAGCGCCTCAATGGCATTCTCAGCCAGCCCCGCGGTAAAGCGTTTGGCGTTATCGATATCACGAGTGATGAGGGCGATGTCATCCTGGCTGTTGTTGGTGTTGGCCAAGGATTGGCGGGCAACATTTAACATGCTCACGAGGTACTGATTAAGCAGCTCCACCGCTATCATTCGCGAGTAGTTGCTGGTATCGGGGGTTTGATTGGCGGATAAGTCGTCAATAAAGAACTTGAGTACCGGCGTTTGAATCAGCTCCAGAAAACCCTCTTGTTGACGCGTGAGTCTTTGGTCGGTGGCTATCTTTTGCAGTATCGATTCCAGTTGTTTGCGTATCTGGTTTTGTATGCCGTTAGTTTGACTTATGGATAAGTTATTACGCTTGGTAATGGTAATGCACGCATCTGGGCCTGTTTTGCGACACTGATAAACGTCAGCCTTGCCCCCTTCGAGCAGCACGTTGACGAGGTTGTTGTTGTCGGTCAAAAGGCTAGGGTAATAACGCGGATTGCCGTCTTTGTCGTACACGTAAGAGCCTGACAAACTCATCATGAATTGCGCTAGATTTTTGTCGGAGGACAAAAAAGCGTTATTCATGATCGCAGACCAGACCACGTTGTGATTGGTTTGGGTCATGTCTTTCAGGGCTGGATCCTTTTTGGCGTCCTTTAGCTGACCCGCTGCTTTGCCTCCTGCGCCACATTCCTGCTGCCCTTGAACCCAATCTGAGAAGGCGTTGTTTTGTGTACCAAGCGTCGCGCAGACATGCTTTTTGGTAGCAGGAGCGGCAAAGGCGGCCAGTCCACCGATGGACGCTTGCGCGGCTTCACAAGAGTTCACCGATTGATTGAGATATTTGTCGAGCCTGGCTTGGAGATTATCCAGATTTTGCTTGAGCTGCGGTGCCCAGGTTTGCAGGGCTAAGTTGACAATAAAAGGAGGGGCATTATGAATAATGGCTTTGCCCAGTTTCACCAGTTGGTCTGAGCTGATGTGTGAAAATCCCCCCATAAACATATCAATGCCAGTGCACCCGGTACTGATGGAGGGGACAGTGACGCTGACCAACTGTGCATCGACAATTTGATTACGCACAAACAAACTGCCACCGGTGTAGTAGTTGGCCGATTGCCCTTGGTAAGCCGTCGGGGTTGAGACGTTGGCGTTGTACCCTGAGTTATCAAAAAAGCGGGCCAGCGAGTGGTTGGTGTCGGCGTGACTTACGCCTGATAAGCTGATGAGAAATAAAGGAATAACTCGCTTATTCACCGCAACGGTGGACAAGTGGTGGAAAAGTGAGCGCTTCATTGGAGAGCCTCCTGCACTCGCGGATCGTTAAGGGCGTTCTGAATGCTTTGGGCAAGCGTGCTTTCTGGTACGTCTCCAATGCTCAGACGTGAGAACTTACGGCTGTTCACGTTCATTAAGAAGGTCGCAGGCATGACCGTTTTTCCCTGGCCTGGGAAAAAGGTCTTGCCTATCTCTGGTGTGACAGGGATAGGGACCTCAAACCCTGGAAGGCCCGGCCCATCAACAGAGAAGGCGTAAACCGGCAATTGAAATCGCTCGCCAAGACGAGTGATTTTAGGGGCGGTCTTATGGCAGTACGGGCAGGTGCTTTCAAAAAAGAACACTAGGGCATATTGGTTTTGCATGGCAGCGTGTGCGCTGGCGGCATGAATCAAAAAAGCAAGCACAAGGGTACGAAGAAATGGCATAGCGCCTCCTTACGTTTGGGTGGTTTTACATGGATTGAGTGGCTTTAAAAATCCGATTGCTCAAAGTGGGTGGCGACGTTGTAAAAGCGCCCAATTAAATCATTTTGGCTTATCCAGCCGTACGCCAGTGGCTTCATCTCTCCAGTGCTTGGATGCACCAAAATCAAGGCGGGCGTAAAAGGCACCGTGACTTTTCCTTGGTTGTGGCGGTTTTCTTTGAGGTGAGTGATGAAGGTTTCATCATTACTGATCCCAAGGAGCTCAAAATGGTATTGGTCAGCAAACGCTTGAATGGACGGGGCGAGTTGCTGGCTTAGCGTATCTTTTCCTTCATAAACAAAGAAAAAGCCCCATCCGTCTTGTTTCATCTTTTCAACCGCGTCGGTTTTCTTCTTATCCTCCAGTGTTAAATACACTTGTCTTGCCGCTTGCTCTGTCGGATGGTCTTTGGTGTAAGAAAACTCAGGTCTTTCGAGCAGCAGCGCTTTAAAGGTCATGCCTAATTGGTCGGTTTGGTCCGTGATAAAATGATTTAACGCTAAAAACTTCGCGAGCTTGTCTTTATCTTTGGGATGAATGGCCGCGTCGTTTTGCGCTTCAATATGCACAGAGTGAAACCAGGCCATCTGTTCGGTCGCCGATAACGTTTTAGGGCTTGATACGGTGGTTTGAGTGTTGCTTGGTAGCGGCTTAGGTTTGGGCGTTACGGGCATTGCCTTTGGCTCGTTGTACCAGCGCCACCCAGGAGGGGTTTCTTGAGCAAGAGCTGGATGGAGGTGAGTCAGCAGCGCTAGGGTAATGACGCAAAGCAGAGGTTTTTTCATCATCATAGACCTTGATTCCGTGGAGGCGGTTATCCGCCCGTGGCACTTTGAAGTCGTTTCTTGATTTCATCAAAGTTGGGGAGGTTGGTGTTGGCACGCATTTCCGGGTAGAACTCTTTAAAATCAATGTATTCAAAATTGATTTGACCCAGTTCTTCGGGCGTAATAGCGGCGCAGGTGGGATTTTTAGCACTGCCTAACCGTTTACCCAGTTGCTGAAGAGACCCTTGCTCTTGGATGATTTTGGCCAGCTTGTTGTCGTAAACGCAGTAACTGCGCTTTTTACGGGTGCAGACACCCAGCACTTTCTTGGCGCAGTATTGCCCCACGTACAGGGTTAAGCCTTTCTCTTTGGCTTCCCCCAGCGCTTCTTCCGCTTCGCTGCATTTCGCTCCCAATCCTTGCCCCCATCCTGAGTCTTTACAACAATCGTTGAAGCCCGCGAGTTTCTTACTGCACTTCATCGGCTTTCCCGTGAATATTTTGGGTGGGTCGCCGATGTCTTTCACGGCTTCGGCAAGTCCTGCCAGTGCCGCAACGGACTTATCAAAATTGTTATTCAATTTGGGCGCCTCCTCGTAACACTCCCCGTCAAGACAGAAGGAGTGCTCCCCACATTGCAGATCAGTGGTTCGGCATGTCTTCTCAACACAACGCTTTGTGACCTCTTGCTCGACGCACACCCCATTTTGCTTAAGGCTGCAATGTTGAGTTTGAGTCGTACAGTCTTTCGGGAGGTTTGCGCAGGTATTAGGGCGGTCACAATGATGGTCTATCCGATATTTCCAACAATTGAGCGTGGTGGGAATGCCATTAATGGTGCGGGTGGCTCGACCTTCAATACATTGCTGGCGAGTGACCTTGCACGAGTTCATCAGGCGGCATTGTGTTCGCCAGGTCATGGTGTTTTTGATGCAGTTCCCTCCGGATAAGGAGAATCCGTTTGAGCAGCTCAAGGTGGCTTTTTTCGTTTGTGTGGTGGGTCGACAAATCTCGTAGCGTTTATGCCAGTATGCGCTCCATTGCCAGTTTAAGTTGATGGTATATTTTAAATCGCCAAGCGTGTAGCCTTGGTTGGGAGAGACTATCTTTCCATCCCAAAAATACGTGGTTTCTGATCCCGAAAAACCTCTTCTAGTCCCTGATTGCCTCACGTAATTGTCATTATTGTATCGGCATTGTGGGAGGGGGCGTTGGCAATCCCTCCCTTGTTGTGTCCAGCCGGATGGACAGCGGTAGCTCACCTCACCGGTGCTCACGGAGGCAACGGGGACTTTTGTACAAGGCACATTGTTATTCGTTGGACGATGACACTGTTTAGGAATGTGTTCGATAAGGCACTGGGAGCCGCTATCACAATCCACATAGGCATTTGAGAGACCGTGAGTGATTTCATACGCATTCTCTTGGCCGAGTAAGGCAAAGCGCATCGCTGGGTCGCTTTTAACATCGGGGCGCCCTTTATTAAAGTGGGTGTTGATGTCTTGAGCCAATCCATTGGTCACAAACTCTGTCCCTTTTTGTGCATTGATATCACTGTCTGACAGTCTTGACTCTTTTGGACTGCGGATCTCTTTTCGACACGTGGCGTCTTTGCAATAGTCATCGACATTGAGTGGAAGCGCATGAGGCGTGAGAGCTTGGCTTGCCGTTTGCTTCGCCCAATTGGCGCTCTCGGTAAAGGTTTGTTGTTCGCTGGCAAGAGCGAGAGTAGATAAAAAACTGAGCGTGAGCGCAGCCCAGAGGTCAATGCGCATAAGGAGCACCTCATCAAAAGTTGGGGTGAGAGAGGGTTATTGGGCATAGAGCGTGCGCAACAGTGGATGAATGTTTTGCTGCGCATCCCCGGCCGCGAGGTAATCCAGAGCTTGGTAAAGTGAAATGTTGCCGTAAAGGATGTCGTAGTCACTGGCTTTGCAAGGCTGCTTAGGTAAGCAACGGTTTTGTTTGACCGAAACAAAGGCCGGTACGCGATGAATATCAAATTGCTTAAACCAATCAGGGCTGATGGAAAAGCCGCTTTGAATGGGCGCCTTATTGGGGGAGCGTATCAAGGCCTCGATCCGCTTGGCCGTGGCCGGAAAACCTTCAGGTAAGACACCGCGTATCACCAGTGGAACGCCTAAGTGCTCACTTTGCATCAGAAGCTGTTTGAGCGCGGTCTTGGGCATGGTGAGTGAAACAAACACCATTACCCCTTTTGGGGCTTGGTCAGGGTTGCGCGTGGGCTTTTGTCGCCCCAATAAGGGGGACAGGCTCTCCTCTTTTATCAAATCTTGAACATTGCGGCTGAGAGTCAGCGCTTCTTCTCGATAAGCCTGGGCTTTATTTTGTATGTCGTCCGTAGGCCACGTCTTCGCCGCCTCCGGTTGTTGAGTCATTTTTTGCTCAAGCTTGGCAAAAGATTTGAGCTCTTGCTCAGTGTAAGCTTGGGCGGGTAACGCGATAAAAAAACACAGAAAAACAAGAGAGCGCCTAAAGGTGCTCTCAAAAGATGGAATGGTCATAGTAACCTCTTCATTATGGCCGCTGAAAGGGTGGGTAGAGGGTGTGAGCGTTTTGGAAGCTGATTGACAGCACCTTACGAGCATTGAGATCGCGACAAAACGAGAAGCAAAACTGCGAGAGCGGGAAACAGCAGTAAATGTGCTTGTTGTTGGCGAGCTCTGTTTTTAAAAAATCGGTAAGGGAGTCAGGGTGACTGGCAATAAATAGGTCCGTTTCATTTTTGTGGGGAAGAATGGGCATCATCGCGTCACCTTATAAAAAGACACAGTTGCGCTTTCGCCATTGTACAAAACCAAAGTTATCCCCTGTCACCGGGTTGTCATGGCCGGCTTCCCAGATTGTGGTTGTCGTGGTGTACGGGTGACACCAGGCGGCATCGGGAATAGGCCCCGACATTTGATACCGATAACGAGATTTTGGCAAAATAGGATCGGGATATTGATAACAAATCGCGCCATCTTCGCCGCGCGTCTCCCAGATGATTCCTTGCCGGTGCAGTTTGTAGTTCAGCTTTTCCATCAAGAGTGTCGCCGCCTGGATGGGCGTGTCTCGATAGTTGGTGGTGCCGGTGAGCGGATAGGCACTGCCCTGTGAGCCTAAACACCAAAATAAAGCATCAATAGGTAAGGCAGCGTTAGTGGAGGTCAACAGGGCTTCGGGCACGCAAGCAAGCTGCGCAACCAAGTTACCAAACAGTAACGCTTCGGGATTGAGAATGAGGGATAACTCATCGTCGTCCCAAAGTGGGTCAATTTCCGTCATGTAGGCCACATCAAAAACGTCCGTGGCCATGCAGGCGGTGGATTGCATCAGTTGCAGCCAATAAATAACGGGGTACTTATACCAATGGGCGTGATAAAAGCCTCCGTCACTGCTGTCACTCTCACGGGCGGTCACGCGCCCACCGATACGCTGAGTGTTAGCGCCGGACATTTGCACGCCCATGTTCACCATACAGTAAGGGACGCGCGTGATATCGGTTAAGGCATAAGGCTCCCAATAGCCAATGTTGATGCCTATTTGCACAAAGATAGGCGGCGGTTTAGGGCAATAAGAGATAGGCAGTGTGGGATTGGGCGTATCGGGGTACTTAGAGGGCATGACGGTGGCTGAGCCTATCGTCATCGGAAACAAGCAATCCCAACAAATATCGGTCATGGGGTTAATAAAACGGCTTTTACACGCCGCACTGGCTGCTAGGGTTGATGGGGCAATAAAAACCAATAGGCAGCACAACAGTAAACGAAAGTGTCGTTGTGTCATGGGGTGTCCTTTTTCCACGCCGAGCGTGGTACTCCTTTTGTCTCGACAAGAGGCTTCGCCCCATAATCGCCGCCAAAAGCGAGCTTGGTTAAGAAAAAAAAAGCGTCATACTGGAAGCATAATCAAGGGAGGTGCGCACTTCCAATGCGATGTCATTGTTATTGCTCTATCGCCAAGGGGTGCAAACCCGATACGTTCACCTCATCGATGCGCCAGCGCGTGCCTTCTTGGTAGGCAATCGCTGGGACGTGAGTAATGTTAAGCGATTGGGTTAAGTGGCCTTGCTGCGCAAAATACATTCTTGCGTCCAATAAGGTCGCCATTTTATTCGGGCTGCCTCCTGTCAGTACCCACTTGATTGGCTTGGCGTTTTGATACTCGCTAGCGAACCTTCGTTGCTGCGCGTCTCTGGCATCAAAAAAGACCAGCACCTTACTTAACTCAAATTGTGGTAGAACGTTTTGACCGTCGACCTTTGGCCAAGTGCGGGTATCAAAGGGGTTCACTCTGGTGCCCGCTTTGGCAATCACGGCTCCTGTAGTGGGGGCGATAATGTCTTTAGGGAGGGTGATGCTTGGGTCAACGTAAAAGGTGCGGGGGTTGATCGTGGTGGTTAAGCCTGCAACGGGCGGTGGGTTTTCAATGCTTTGCTTGGCGCGCTCCGTGAACTCGTTTTGCATGTCCGCTAATTGACCACTGGCCTCAAACCCTTTCAGTCTTTGGTCAATCCACTCCAGCATGTCAATCTCACCGATGGGGAAGATAGGGGCCACTTGGCCCAAGTTCTTTCCAGCGGCATTTGTCGTTGCCAGTCCAGCGACCAAAAGAAAAAGGGGGGATTTAAGCGCTCGCCCCAATGGCTTGATTAAAGGCGTCAATGTCTTTGCCATAAAAGTGCCTGGAGGTTTGCTCAATGGCGCGCTCCAGTGAGTGGCCTTGTTTATAAAGATTTTCACAATACTCAAACTCCTTAGGCTCGGTTGAGAACATGGCGCGTTTCACCGGAGAGGCGAAAAAGCGGTGATAGGTGACATGGCCACCCGCTTTGATGCGCGCACTGCTGTATCCCGCTTCGGCAGACGGAGCGAAACTTTTAATGAGGCGCTGCTCAAACGGTGAGAAGGCATCCGGGTTTTGGGTCAGATACTCATCAAACCCTTCCCCTTGACGAAGAATGATGTGGATATCGGAGTTGTTGTAGCAGGCTTTGGCTTCCTCGTTGCTAAAGAAGTCTTCAATCCCTTGAGTCACTGTACAAAAAGCGCCGCCGAACTTACGGGCGGTGCGATAACCGGTGTTGATGAACTCCCTCGCTTGCTCGTTTGCCCCAGAGAGGAGGCTCCAGGCTTCTTCAATGATGCACAGCTTTGGGGTAGAGCGAGAGCCAGCCAGGTACATCTGCTGGTTAATCGAAACCATCAACGCAAAAATCACGGGTCTGAGCACAGCAGGCGGAAACCCATCCAGCTCCAGCGTGGTGATTTCCACACTGGGGTCGAGCATGGAGGGCTTGTTGAACACATCTTTGTACATGCCGTCGGTGCAGAACTTTTTCAGTTGCACCGCAATGTCTTTGATGCGTCGGTCGCTTTCTTCTCCAGCAATCTCAATCAAGGCGTCTCTGACATCATCCACCAAGGCTTGATTACCTTTACGCTCCCATGCCGTCACTATCGCATCGCCTAAGACGCTTTGTTGAAACGCCGTCAGTGGGACGTAGGGTGACGCGATGGTGGCAAACAACGCCGTGATATTATCGAGCGCTTCCATCATGGGGTCGACCGGTCTACCGTCATCATCCACAAACTCAAACTCAGCACTTTGCATGGCGCCTAAATGCGTGAAGGGATTTAAGAAGATGTTGGCGTGCGTCATGTACGTCCCCCCAAGGCTGAGCGTCAATTTTTTATAGCTGGCCCCTTTATCGAGGATCCACACTTTACCGCCCATGGCGTAAACCGTTTCGGCAATCTCTTGAACCAGAAAGCTTTTCCCTGCGCCTGAGCCTCCGGTCAGAGCGATATTTTGGTTATCACTGCCACAGGTGAAAGGGTTAAAGAAAGAAATTTGCTGGCGCATCGTGGGCAGCAATACGCCGCCTTTTAACTGACAAAAATCCATGATGAGAGGGAAGAGGTTCACCAGATTAGAGCTTTTTAACGTGCGAACTCGGCCGGCTTTTTTACAATCGCCCCACAACCCTTCGCTCATCATAAAAGGCAACGTTGAAAGCAGCGCTTGTGGCTGATTCATTTTCAGGGGAATGATATCAAGGCCAGCATGGCTGAATGACTCCTTCGCCGCTTGGGTGTCTTTTTTCTGGTGGGTCTTATCGGTAAACAGGGAGACCGTGAGTACCATAGACGCAATGGTAAACTCTTTAGACAACAGACCTTTTTGTAGGGCTTTTCGCTCTTTGAGCTCATCTTCCGCTGTTGGAGCCAGCAGCGCCATTTGGCTGTTCACCGTCTTGGTTAAGTCTTTTATCTTATTATCGTTATCCGCATTTTGCTTACCGGTTGGCTCATTACGAAAGCTCAACGTGACGCGGTGAGGGCAAGTGATATTACGAGAAACGTTGCGAAGAGAAGAAAAGGCCTCAGGTAAGGCGTACAAGCGATAATCCCCAGGCAGACGAGAAAGTCCCAAATTGACCAGCCGTGTGCGCACCTCCTCCCCTTGGTCATTGGTATGACGGGTGGCGATATGGCCACGATGCGTTAACGCTTCGGTATCGGGAGAGAGGGCTTGCAGGTTCAAAGGCTCTAACGGGTTGTAGCCTTTTTCCTTTGGCCGGTCTTGTCGTTTATCAAAGTTTAAGATATCACTCACATCGGTCAGCAACATCTCAGGCGTGACGGGCAGTAAATCAAAACCAAGCTGCGCCAGTCCTGTCTCTAGAGTCATTCGCGCATCAAGCAGCTCTTGTGGGTCTTTTTCCGTGGTGGAGACAAAAAAGAACGCGTCGTAATCGCGCAAATCAAAGCGATTGTTTTTTTGTCGGTGTAAAAAACCGTGCTGCGCGGCGTAGTGGGCGTAAATGGCGTCATCGTTAGCCAGCTTCTGGCAGATACCGCCTCGCTGACTGAGTAGAGCTTGGTTTCCTTCGAGATAGTGCGCCACTCGGTTGTGACCAAACAGCTGCACTTGATAGTCCCATTTATCCCCTGCTGGCAAATCCCCCATGAGGTGGCTTAACGACTGAATTAAATCGTCGTTAGCGCCCCCAAGGACACTGATTTTAAAGCCAAAACCGCGAGAGTGGGGATTGTCGAACACCCGCTCAATGGGATCGTAATCTCGATACGGCAGTTCATGGTGAAGGTGGTTTTGGGCTTGCTTGGCCTCTTGAAATAAGGCGGATAAGCCACTGCGTGAGGAGGAAAACATGGGGGATCCCTTTTTCTATTTTAATGTTAGGGGGCGTGACACAATCTTGGACCGCTTGATGGATTCCCCCCTCATTGAGAGAAGGCTGAGACTGAATGTCGCGCGCCCATGATAAAAATGATGTTTAAGCTTCGTTTCTTTTTTTCCTAATCAATCTTTCCAAATCGCGCGCGCAGGGCGCCCAGACCAACGGCTATCGTCTAAGACAAAGTAAACATCCATCGTATCGATGTAGTGATTGTCTTTGTCGATGAAAGGGAAGACGGTGAGTTTTTTAACGTCTTCTTGGCTTCGCTCTGGCTCCCCCTCTCGATTGCGCCTTGGCAGTAAGGTAAAGGCGGAAGGTGGGGCGAGACGCGCTTGAGAAGAGACCGTGGCGTTACCACTGCCTCCGGTATAACCGTATAGGTTGTCTCGAACTTCGTTCATGGTGACGCAACCTGAAACGCCGCCGACCTGATCGCAACTGTATTCGCTCTCAAAGCCCGCGCTACAACCGGTCAGACCTAAGAGTATCGATAGTGAAAACAAAGCGTGCCTATTCATGGTGATTCCTCACGCCCAAAGCCCACGCGGCTTAACCCTTGTTGGGTGATTTTTTGCGCTAAAGGGTTGATGGGGGCGGTTTGAGTGGTTGGTGGAAGAGAGGGGGTGTTGGTAATGACATCTAACAGTTGATTGCTGTTGGAGACTTGCTCACGCTGCTCATTCATACGCGTTTCGTATTCATCGGCCAGCAATGGATCTAATGGAAAGCCTTCCAAAAAGACAATATTGACGATGGCACCAGGATTGACTTCCACTATCGGATGATAGAGTTCGGCCAGTTTGATGTAGTAGTCCGCCAATTTGCTGCCAACGCTCTCCGTGGCGCCGCCAAGCAGATTCAAGCCAATTTTATCGCTGTTGATGCTTTGACTTGGGCCGAGCGCCGTCGGTGTCGTGGTTTGTGCCAGCGCTTTACCTGCATCCCCTACGCCTTGCAAGATCCCCGCAATGCCGGCCATTTGAACGATCTTACCGTTTTTCAAAATGGTGGTACCGCGAATACCATTGCGACCAAAGTTAAACACGGTCGCATTGACGGGGATATCGAGAATATCGCCATTGGGTTGTATGCAGCTCATTCTACTGGTGCGAGCGACGCCGCGGCTGGATGAGATCTCACCGTAGACGGCGCCGGTGATCGTGCAATCCTTCAATTTAGAGGCCTGACCGTTGGGTAAGACCCCCTGATTGACTGTCTGAAAGACAATCGGTGAGGTATCCCCTTGTCCAGAGACGCCCCCATTAGCATCAGCGCCGCCGGTAATTACGGCGGTCACAAAGGTGCCGGTTGGCACGTAGTTATCGGTCGTGCGACGGGATTGTTTCTCCTCGACACTGGCTTGCCAGTGAAATTCAAAGCTATCAAAGGCATCACCACTAAAGGCCACATCATCTTGCTCTTGGTACTGGAACTCATTCACCTTGGCGTTATCCATGTTGCTATTAATGGCCGGTCTTGGGGGCAGTTTGTATTGGCCAAAGGTGTCTCCTTGGTTGGTCTCGATGCCGTGTTGAGTCGAAGGATCGCCTGCCTTGAGGGTTGAGGCTAATTGCGTCTCAAGCTGCGCCTTGAGCGCGTCAACTTCATCGAGCTTTTGTTGCATCTGCTGCTCAAGCTCTGTCAGTTGCGATTTTGTATCGCGCTCATTGGCCTTTTTAATGTTCTCTAACTCAGAGGTTAAGCTTTGTCCAAAGCGACTTAATGTGCCTTCAAACCGCGCTAAGCTTTGTTCTATTTGGTTGATTTTGTCTTGTTGAAACGTCAGGGCGGACTGGTTGTCTTTGTCGGTAAAATCATCGGTGACGACAGCGCCAAATCCGACATCTTGAATGCCCTTGCTTGGCGCTTGGGGAGACAGTGTTAACCGCCAAACAACAAAAGCCAGGGCGGTCAATATCAGCAATACCGTGAGCGTAATGGTGCGATTGCGCTTTCTTGTCACGGCATTGATCGTGCCGCCGTCTTCAAAGTCCCCGTCGGTGTCTTTGAAGACGCGTTTCTTAAAACGGCCCAAGGCGTCTTTTTGTTTATCGAGCATGGGTGGCGCCTCCTCCAGTAATGAGATAGAGCGTGGTAGTTTGCCCAGGTTTTAATTGATAGGCATCGAGCGCGGCTGAGCGTGCGGAATAGCTGTAGAACTGCGCGGTGGTCAGCGCCATGTCACTGCGGCTTTGATTTTTGAGCTGATAAACCACCCCAGAATAATGACGGCCCACGAAGACCGTTTGAGGGATGATGGCCAGTGACGCTTCATCTTTGGGTAAGGTTTTGGGGTCAACGTCGTGACGTTTAAAACCAGCAATGGGAGCGCCATCATGGACAAAACGTATCATGGCTTTGGTGAGCGCTGTCATGGCGGCGGGATAATCCGCCGCCTGCTCAATCGGGCTTTGCTGCTCTTTGTAATTTTGCGACCAAACAAACTCCGTGACCAAAGATGGTGTAGCTTTGGGGGTAATAAACAGCGCAAACAATCGCCCTTTCTCTGTCGTCAGGTGCGCGGTAAACGGTAAGGGAAGGTTAATTTTTAAGGTGATGGAGCCGGAAGCGTCTTTTTGGTTGCCCGTTGAGGTGCAAAACCCTTTCGGGCAGACGATCGAAATAATACGGTCATTGTTGACCAGTAAACGGTTCACGTTAATGGAAGAGAGTGACAAGGGGATCGTGTCGCCTTCGTCAAACTCATAGCTCACCATGGCGGCATTTTCAGCCAGGGCAAAAGAGGGGATGAAAAAGACCACCCAAAGCGCGATGGATAAAAAATAAGGGTGCCATTGCTGCGATGGGGTGAATGATTGCTCATAAAGATTCATCGGTGTTGACCTCGACTTCTTCAATGGAGAGTAAACCTATGACGCCTTGGTCATAGCTAAAGTTGACTTGATACCACTTCATCTCCGGATCTAGTGCGCGTTGGCCTACGTGCTTTTGGAGTTTCCCGTAGAGTTGTACTTGGAGAGTGTCGAGAGAAATTCGGACCAACTCGACAGAAAATTGGCTGCTGATGTTATCTTTTTTAACCACCGTGGCTTCTCGAAGCAGCTTAGGTTGAACGTTGTACCAGCTTGTCTCGTCTAAATATTCAAGTAACTGACCAAACTGACGTCCAACGCTTGCCGGCGTGATGTTGAGTTTCAGGTAGAGAAGATAATCCGCCATTTGCTCAAGATAAGGTTCATCGACCGCGCCATCCGAAACCGTAAAGGCTTGAGAGAGGGTGGGCGGGACTAGGGTTCGGCTTTGATGGGTAAGGGCTTGATAACTGGTGTAACCCAACACCAGGTTAGTGATAAGCATAACAAGAAAGCCTGCACTCAAAAAAAGATTGAGGAGGCTTTTGACGGCCAGCTTATCCCGTTTAACAAACGGATCCATGATGAAGGGTCTCCTTAGAAAATCCAGTAACGACGACAGGCTGAGGGGGTACGCTTAAAGAGGGTGGGATGGACAAAGGAAGCCCCCCACCAATAAAGTGACAGGGTAACTATGTTGTCACCGTATTGCGCTTTGATGTAACGTAATCCCCCAAACCAAGCCAGCGATAACGTCAGCCCTATCATTTCGTGTTTAAGCCAGAATGAGAGGCCAAAAATGCAGAGGGCAGGCACGAGTTCATCAACTGGGAACCCGAGCCAGCGACGACCTTTGTTCATGTGTTTTGGAATAGAAAAAAACTGATGAGGGTCTTCCATTGTGACTCCTTAGCCTAAGCCGACGAGTGGTGCTCCAACATTCCACAAGACTGAGCCGCCAATGAACCCGCCAACGGCCGCAAACCAGTTACGGCTCATCAGTCCAGTGACGACCGCCCCCGCAAGCCCAGTCCCCAGCATCGCGGTTTCAACCGCAGAGCCTTTGCCCGCCGAGTCTTTCATGGCTTGTTTACCTGACGCGAAGATATCGGCAGCCAGAGCGGGCTGAGTGATAAGAAGTGTCGAGACAGCAACGCCAAGCCCGACAAGGAGGGTGCGCTGGGTGCGTTTTTTCATAATAAATATCCTTATTGAGTGATAAATTTATCAAGTGTTTGGTCATGATGGAGTAAAAGACCTCCTTGCCTGAGAAGCTGGGAAGAAGGGTTAGGTTGTCCTAGGCAGACCGTGCAACGTGCAAATTAAACGGCGCGTGGGGAGAAAGGTTAAAATCGACAGGTATAGGCACGCATCATAAAGAAAACAGAGAAGATTTCGCGTACTTCAAACCGCGATTACGACTCACATGTTGCTTCCAATTTTGAGCGCTAATGATGGTGTTCTTAAGCTTCCGATAACGTTTTTTACAAGCATTCTTTGAAGCTGGGAGAGTGAGACGGTTAACTGATTGAACTTGTTTTTGAACCGCAACAAAATGAACACCCTTCCAATAGAAAGGGAATGAAAGGTGTCCAGTAAAAGACAGTAAGGCGGCAAACGCCATGTGTTCACGCCCGACCGTTCCCAGTTCTTTGACGCTGACAAAATCCCCTTGTTCAACAAAGTGGCCTAATACATTCGCCGCCTCATCTGTACGACAATGTCCGTAGATAATCTGCATCGTTCACACTCCTTTTTAGGACATTGTTTTGTTCTTTTAAAAAAGCAAAACAATGGGCTCTCTTTCAAGAGCCGTGCTACAAACTGGCTTGAGCATTCTTGTAGTAGAATGCGCACATCCAAAGGGTGTGGTGTCTGGTATTCCCAAGTAACTCTATTTCACCACTCAACCAGCGTGCTTAATTGAGTAGAAAAACAGCCTTGGACGTCGCCCCAGAGAGGGCTCCTGAATTTGTTAGGCATATTACGCAGGCCTGCGCCCCTCTGCGGCGCTTTTTGCAATCGTGAAGGCAGCCCACCTTCGAGGCCATCTGAAATAAGATCTCAGACGGCAATATCATTCGTTACAGCGACCAATTGGGAAAACGTTTGAGATGATCTTCTAATCGAAGTTTCCCTTCGCGCTTTTTGGCCCGTTCTGCTCTTTTCGCCGATAGCGTTAACGTTTTATTCGCGTTTGCTGAAAGACTAAAAGCGATACCGACTTCCTTGTTATCAACCCTACATTCTGATTTCAAATTCATACAAAATCCTTTTCAATTAAGAAAAACCGAAACGACCGAGTTCAAACTGAAATATCGCTGAACCCTCTAATCGTTCAAAAGTGACCCAGAATTATTAAACTTATTTGCTTTTGTGATGGGCCTCTCAATCTTGCAATTTAACATAACAAATATAATACGCACAAAATTAAACTTTTGATTTTAATGGTTATTTTATTAAATTTAACGTTGCCTTTGTTTTTAATTTTAAATAATTAATCCATTAATTATTTTTATTCGGATTCTTTGATGTGCTATAAATTTTTCAAGGTTATTTGTTATCTCATTGTTATTTATCTGCTATTTTTGGTTACGCATTATATTTGTTATGTTAAGGGGAAAATCCAAAGCGGACTTAGCGTTTGAAATATCTGACGACGATACGCTATAATTGATTTAGGTCATTATGGTTAAAACACACGACCTTGGCCACTAAGCCTGTAGTGCCCAATGCCGTGTGTTTTTTCTAGGATTTAGAGTGTGTTAGAGGTGGTACTCTGACTAAATAGCACTCGCAAAAAAGCCGTCTTCCCGTAAGTAGACGGTTTTTTTGTGTCTAGAAAACCGGCGTTTGATTTCTTTTCCCGGTTGAGATAGCGTGAAATTTCACCGTTTGGACAACCAATCTAAACACTCCCCAAAAACTTACGGACTTCAAAAATATGACTCCTTTGACTCAGCTTGGGCTAACGCTCAGGAGAATCCACTTTCTGCCTAACACCGCCTTTTTTGTCCCTCAGGATGAAGCGAGGTGTGTTTTAAACGTGGACGGTGAGTCTTATGAAAACGTTTAGCTCCTCCCCTCCCCCGTTCGATAAATCGAGTTACGATGCGCAGTATCGCTGTAAGCGTAAGGCTCGCAAACTGGATTTGATTAAATTGCATCAACGCGTCGTTGAAGAAGAGAACGCGCGGGGTCCAAAGACGCCTTTTGAGATCGGGTTTAAGTCTCGTCGGTTGCTCCGAAGCGGTAAGGTAGAAACCCTACCGCCAGAATACGCGCGGATCTTAAAAGGGTGTGAAGAATTTATTACCAACCCAAATCGTTTCCCGTCACTTAATGCATGGGGCGGTGAAGCGGTGAATAATGTGCAGTGTCGCACCTTAATTGCGAAAGTATTAGCGTGCACTCTGCCGAACACAGACCTCATTGGAGGGCGCATCGGTTTGCCCACCGAAGCGGGATTGAAAACCATCAGCTACGACCAGCTTCAAGAAGATTATGCGTTGCGCTTTGGAGAGTTTATTTCGCCGAAGTCCTTTGCTAAAGCGGTGAAGTATCTAAAGCGTGCCAGCTATTTTCACAGTGAGCGGATCAATGTGTGTGTCGACCAAGACGAAGGGACGATACGCAGTGCACCCGCGTACAAACAGTTTACACCTCGCTTCTTTAATGACTTAAAAGTCGTGCGTTACACCAACATCAGCGAATTGATCCTCGCAACACGGGAACGCCAGACAAAGAAAGGACTGAGCTTTCAATGGCTCTCTTTCCGTAAGATAGCGTCAGGGATACAAGAGATCTTCAATGCGTCAACGTTAAACACCTATGCGCAATCAACCTCAGCCTTCTTTAGTGAGTATCAACCGGACCTGGCCCCTAATTAAAAAGACACGTTCGTCTCCGCGAAGGCGGAGGGATCAGCACGTCTGAACCTTAGCCTACCCTGCTCTATCTCTCATTTTTCTGGTTTCTCCCAACAGGTTATTCAGGGTTATCTTGCGCACGCAGTCTCATTCGGAAGGGATTTCTCTATTCACGGTTTTTTATAAGAAAGGCCGTGCAAGAAAGGAAGGATAAAAAAGACCGCTAGAATGGCCATCAATAAGGGGCTGCGCTTATGAACACTACGTATAAAGATAAATAATTAAATCAATAGAAAAATAAATACTTAAGGACAAGCAAAAAAAACGGCGCGGCAACCTTCTTTTGTCATACGACAGGGACCTTCTTCGATTAAACGCTGAGTCAGGTGGCTCCCTTTCATCATCTCCTTACTTAACGTCCACCTTCATCCGGATGGTATGGCTTAGCAGGGCGAGGGTTTTTAGTGCTGTCAATATTGCAGCCTAAAAAGAGCAGTATGGCGCTGTGAGAGGCTTTCTTCTTAATTTCATTAAATGGTCACGGTTCTTATTCAGCCGCTTAAGCTTGCTGCTTTACAAAATGAATGGCCCATTGAATACTAAGATTAGCGTTTCGATTTATCAGCGTCAGAGGGTAATTCAAACTCAAGGAACATAAATTAGTATTACTTCGAGGTGTTTCTCTTCTTACGCTGTTAGCCTAGAAAAACACATGGGTTACTAGAAGAGAAAAGGACGGATATGACACTTCCTATTTTTCACTCAAACAACGTTCCACATTCTCAGTCGGATTATTTATCTGAGCTCTGGAGGAAGATTGAAAAAAATGAACGGCGTAATCAAAAGGCCGAGCTCAAGGTCAATCAGCTTTTTTCTGAATACAAAGATAAACTGACTCCCTATGATAAAAAGCTCGACCATCTTCACTGTGCCTGGGTTAAGCACTTGATGTCATTTTTGACCTCAAAAAAACTCAAAACCAATATCCGCAATCGCTTGATGCAAGCGATTGAACAGGAGTTAATTGAATTGCTTGATCGCCCTTTTATCAATGATAGAGACAAAGTCGAGGCGTTATGCGAAGAGTATGAAACCTATCATAATAAAGTATTTCAGAAAGAGAAACAGCAAGCGCTCAATGCAGCTTGTCGAGAATTTGAAAACGGCATGAAGGAGATGTTCGGCGCTGATATTGATTTACCCCACAAAAAAATCCGTGAAATTCTGGCTTCTGGTGATCCATTCGCCATTGAAGCTTTTATCAGTACCTTATGGGCCTCTTTTGTTAAACATAATAACGACTCGTTTTCACCACGGGCCCAAAATGAGGACGATTGGGACGATTTTGAATTCGATTATTTTGAGAGTGAAGACGACGACGCGCTTAACATCAAAGAAATGTTCCGAGGTACTCAACTCAACAAAATGTACAAACGCATTGCGAGTGTTATCCATCCAGATAAAGAGTCTGACCCGTTAAAGAAAGAAGAGAAACATCGTTTAATGCAGAAACTGGCGGTGGCCAAACGAGAGAATGATGTGATGACCTTAGTCCGAATGCTGACAGAATATGTCCCCGATTCTGAGCACCTTCTTGATGAAACAACTTTAGTGAGAATGGAGCATTTGCTCGAAATGAAGCTCCTGGATTTAAATCGGGCCCACCGTGACATCTTTAGCCAACAAGGAGTTAAGTCTCAAGTCTGGAGACAATTCTCAGCACCAAGCAAGAAGAAGACGCAAGCCAAAATGGAAAAGTATCTTGAAATGATTGATGATTCGATAGTCTCGCTTGAAAAAAGAATAAGAAAAGTTAACAGTATCAATCAATTAAAAAAATATTTAGGATCTCTTACCTTCTATTGATTCTGTGTCTAGAAAAGAGGCTTAATCATGGTGGTTTAAGAGGTTCGAAATACCGCTTGCTCACCCTTCGACTGGCTTCGCCAGCTACGGGATTGCGACGAGCGGTGCCATTAAAGTTTGAGCAGGTATATGTTCGCGTTTCCCGTTAATTTTTGAATGCGCCTTATTATTTAAGCCTTAATACACGCTGATTACGCACTCAATTTAAAATCGTGAAAAACAGCTAGGAAGCTTCAATTAAAGAGAAAGAATAAATTCATGAGTCGAAACCTTAAGCACTATCAAGCCCTTGATGAGATCGTGACGAATGCGCTTCTCGCACTGTATTTAACCATGAGTCAACAAGGTGGATATTGGACAACGAAAATAAGAAATGAACTGTTGGTAAAATTCATCAAACCAAAAGTAAAACGGCCTCAGTTCTCGACATGTAAAAATGAACTCAAAACCATGCTCAGTATTGGCCGAAGTGTAACAGGCAACCTCGAACAAAAAATGTGGGAGGTAAATCAACTGAATCTCGGGTATCAAGCCAAGTTCTCACAGGCTGATGAACTCTATATCATGTTAACGGAATTATTTGAGCAGCATCAGTTTCCAACTATGTTGGAAGACCCCACAAAAGAAATGGAACGAGATACTCTTTACATGAAAGAAAAAAGCATAGAGCAAGGGTTTGATGAAGACAATAACCAGATAAAACCCCTGGCTATGACGGTGAAAACCCATCGGTTGGAAGCGTTAATTGAAGCGCTAAAAGCCAAAGGCTTTTATCGCGTTGAAGTTGACTCTGAAGAGAAAGATGAAGTCATTCACCTTTTATTGCACCGAGAGTGATAACGATTATACGATTGAATAGTGCCTTTCTATTTCTCGGTTTTACCTTGGGTAGACAATGTCCGACTAAATACCCATCTTCAACCTTGACTGAAAGCTTTCCCATATGACAACGCACCCAAAGCCAGTCTGACCAAATAGGTCATAAAGAGAGAGCTTTTCAATACGCAACTCTGGCTTACGCATGAACCTTTTAAAATTGGCATTAGCTAGGCTAGGTTTGCGCATAGGGTCCAATTCTCTTCTTCATTTTTCCACCTAAATCCGGATTTAGGTCTAGTATAATATACTGCGATACTCACCTTGTGACACGGAGCCTTCCATCCTAGTGGTAGGTGAAAATTTCACCCAAACCTTACGGACGCCAGTTTTCAATGCAGAGACACAATAAGAGTTTAGGACTATTCATACTTTTCTTTATGCAGACACATGCAATAATCAACATGCTATGACGAGGTTGATGGTTATATGAGATGTTCCGAAATACCCCCTTTGATCTACATGGTTACTGAAACTCAACTTGAGAGTGCTCTATCCTCTATAGCCATCAATAACTTGCATATTTACTGTGCGTTTACTCATGAAAGTTTGAACACTAAATTAATCAAAGATATTCAGTACAGCCACTTTAAATCCATAAGCTTTAGCGACGCTCGAACTATTTACCCTAAAAAAGCATCATTCTCGGATGAAGATAGGCAATAACTCATTGATATTTAGAAAAATATGCCTAAGAGGGAATATTCACAACGCTATTTTTGGAGAAAACGTGTTTCGACAATTTTTGTGTATCTTATTGATTTGTAATATTATCTCAATTTAAATGTAAATGGACTCAACATGACCGAAATGATAAAAACTTTACTTAATATCCGCTCGCTTCGTGCGTTCTCTCGTGAATTAACACTTGAGGAACTTGAAGAAGCACTGAATAAGTTAACGACCGTCTTTCTTGAACGCCAAGAGAGCGAAGAAGTAGAGCGCGAAGCTCGTGCTGAACAAGAATCCAAAGTCGCTGAAATCGCAAAGCAAATCAAGGTCGATGGTGTTAATATTGAAGCTCTTATAGAAGCTCTAGCAGGTCAATCAAAGAATAAAATAAAAGGTAAACGTAAGCCTCGCCTTGCTAAATATAGTTACACAGACGGGAACGGCATAGAAAAAACCTGGACCGGTCAAGGTCGCACCCCTTCCATAATTCAAGAACAGCTTGATGCTGGAAAATCAATTGAGGATTTCTTGATCGCGAAATAGTCGCTTCTTTCAAAACCCTCACTACACCCCCCTCAATTAAGAGGCCCAGAATTCATATAGAAACTAACAGAGCCCTTGTTTAGGTTAGTTTCTATAGGGCAGTCAGCTCACTTTAAATATCTCTCCCATTGGCCAATCTTAAAATGAATGCGTGAACAGAAATCAACCTAGAGGCGTTAATTACGTCACTGGCCTCATCAGTACCGAAACACGAGAAAACACTTATGACTATTGCAGAACAATTGCGCCAACAAGGCGAGCAACGTGGCCGCCAAGAAGGACGTCAAGAAGGTCGCCAAGAAGGACGCCAAGAAGGACGCCAAGAAGGACGCCAAGAAGGTCGCCAAGAAGGACGCCAAGAAGGTCGCCAAGAAGGTCGCCAAGAAGCCCTCAAGGAGATGGCGCACAAGATGATGCTTAATGGTCTAGATCAGGAAGCCATTATGGATGTCACAGGATTGAATAAAGACGAACTAGCACAACTTTCTCATTAGCCGAGCAAGTAAATGGCCATCAATAAAGGACTGCGCGTGGGGAGATAAATAGTTAAATCAATAAAAAATAAGGATAAGAAAAAAAAACGGCGCGGGCACTTTCTTTTGTCATACGACAGGTCCCTTCTTCGATTAAACGCGGAGTCATGTGGAACCCTTTCATCACCTTCCCACTTAACGTCCACCTTCATCCGGATGGTATGACGTTGTACGAAACTTTTAGACTTTTCCTACCCATCGGCCTTATTGTTATCATATTCAGGTACTAATTGAGTGAGGGGAATTATCGCCTCACCCAACTTTCATTGTGACAACGTCATAAAAAAGACCGAAAGACTAAGGTTATTACCTTCCTTGAAGCCCTTATATAACGTTCTGGTCAAAGTTTTATAAAATATTCAACGTTTTACTGCCCACTTTTAAATCGACTCTCTTTATACCCAAACGATAAAGGTAAGAGAGTACGTCATTTTTAGAAACATTGTATTGACTACGATTTAGAAGTAATAAATATTCTTCTAACAAGTATGGAAAGTCGCTTAATCAACGCCCATGAGTAATGTCAATCTGAGTGATATGTCGGCCAAGCACGGCATTATTGTGAATCGTCCTATATTTATCGTTGGTTCATCCAATCAAGTCCCGCTTTAGACGTAAGAAACTACTCTGCTATCAATTCATTAGGAGCGACATCTTATCGCTATTAGAAAAACCAAAGCATCAAGGTTTGAACTAGCAACCTAGTGAATACGCTTTCATTATGTAATGATTTTACTTACAAAGTCATACTGTAAGAGACAAAAGATTCCGGAATAATACGTCAAATGGTCTGGGCTAAAACTTATATGGCGGTTCGTATCATTGGTGTTGAGTTTGGCTACACCAATTACGCAAACTACAAAAATAGTGCAGAATAGCTTTCGATAACATTAGCTGCAATATTCCAGAGTTTTGTCTATTTTAGCACTGCGATTGGCCATCTTCGATAACATCAAGATTTGGCCTGTACCAAAGCAAAAGGGTAACCAGCACTCTTTCTTTTGCGCTTACCGAACTCGTTGTCCAAATTTGAACTCGATGTGAGAGCCAGAGCGAATAATGAGAAAGCACTCGTCAATGGAGTGAACGTCACTGTTGAGTGCAAAGGCGGTAAGAGAAGAGCCACCATTTTAGTTGATAAGTGACATACAACATGTAACTGGCTTAGAACACGTTAAAGCTCTCTTTCATTACACTAGTAAGCACTCTAGCAGGGATTTTGTTTTGGTTCTTGTAACGGGACTGTTGCAAAAATACTGTACGGACCCTTTTTTTTAATCATCGTGGGCAACGCTTGGAACTCATATTTCTGTCATGGGTGCAGACAAAATAGGAAACAAGAACTTCCATCCTCATTGTTTGAGAAAGCATACTCTACTGTGACTATATACCTTAATGAAAAACGATTGGCGAGTTCTAGCATGCGCCAGATAAAGAGATCTATAAGATAGTTGAAGAGCCTATGTTAAATGACAGGAACAAAAGCGGCATTACCATTTTGATAACTCAAGATTAGCTTATCAAGATCCTTACATTGGCCAGT
>NZ_JBFSVA010000038.1:19229-28852 GCF_041467655.1 Vibrio sp. 10N.247.311.49 | reverse complement strand
TCATCAATCCAAAAGGTCAGAGAGCCACGGTTAATGAGTGATTGGTTGTATTGCTTCCAGTTGGTTGTTTTGTAAAGAGGTTTAGGCATAGAGCTACGAGAAGTAGTGAACGTAGCTGATCAGATCGTAGGTTCTTGATTTAGTTCCATTGAATTACGCAACAAAGCCAGTTAACGCTACTTGGAATATCAAAAAGAGGAAATAAAGAACTGAGAACGCTATTTATCCATGCCGCAAGGTCAATTTTATGGAAAGATAAGTCGGTCGAAAAATATTTTGGTTCATGGCTTATTGAGCTTAAGAAGCGAAAATCTTTTAACTTGGCTGTGTGGTGAAAAATTGAAAATACAGGGGCATTTTTTGGAATACTTCCCGATTACTATTTGTTTTCGCTAAGAGCCTAAATTATCGATGAAAAACGCCCCTCTTGAAAGGGGTGTAGATTTGAACACACTGTTTTTACATGAACGCCAAGTTACTCTTATCCAGGAGCACTTTAACTCCAGAATACAGGCTAAAAATGACGAAATTACAGTTAACGGCGATTATCGCTAAAACGCCTCTGTCGGATAGGCGGCACCTGTTCCCAGATGCCTCCCTCCTCAGAACCGTACGTGCAACTTTCACTGCATACGGCTCAAGCCTCCACAAAGGCCTCGTTAAGCACCCAGTAACAAAATTACCTTTGCGATACACACTTAAAGCTTTAAAACTGCCCCAATGGCCATTTAATGAATAAGAAACCACGGTTCGCTGTCAGAAGACGCACTGATTTTATTCGAAATCATCATTTGTTTTTCTTCTTTAATAAAGTTCTTCAAGCTATCTCGCAACGGGAGACCAGTTAGAAGTCAGCTCGCTTTCGCGCCAGATATAACCTGTATCTACTTCATTACAAAGTAGCATTCGCTTTTTCTAACCTCCTTTACCTGCATACCTATCGGCAACCTTTACAGGCTGCTTTCCCATAGGGAGATATACAGGCTTGCCCTGTTCCGTATGCCGCATAAAATGTCAACTTAGATGCCCACAATGGTGCGGAGAGTGCAATGACCACGAAAGAGTAATGTCCAATCTCTTCCCGACTCTCGTTGCCTTTTGGCTACAGCGTATTAACCACTTCCGCTGCTTCATCATATAACGCGCCTTAAATGGATTCATTATATTCATCATATTGCCCCCCTAGCACTCACCCGACTTGTGGTTGTCAGGAGGAACGTCCTCTAACGATTCTTCCAGCTCAGTCAACAACCAAGCTTCGTTACATTGTCAGAGCCGCTTCTTTATTCAGGCTCCTAGGGGCATCTGGTAGTACAGATGGTTCACCCTTCGTGGTGAACAACGTTTCATACGACTTCAGGTCGCACGGACATTTCTGAGTTACACGTTTTATTAAATTAATATTTCATGAATTATTTAAGGTCTTGTAAAACCTCTAGCCTAGTGGCCAAATTTACTCACCTACAACACGTTAAAACGAGAATACGGAAAGTCAATAAAAACCCTTATAATATATGGGGTTTTATTAATTCAATTAATATTGAAAGTTATTTTGATAATAAATAATCATTATTATTTTTTTATATTTATCTAGCTGAGCTATAAAAAGACTTCATTTTTAATATATTGACGTCTTTCTAAATGCCTTTTCAAATACTCTGCTCTCAAGGACGTGTCGCGGACAGAGCAGATCGTATGCTCGAGGGCGCAAAGCTCACAGCAAATAAACTTGCTCTATATTATGACATTACACCTAACTACGTAGGGCAACGATCGCCTACGAAATCGGATGATTGGAGTGTTGCACTCCAGGAATCTCGAAAGACCCTCGCTCTGTTGCAGACAAAAATCTCCCATTTACTAGCCACTGGCGATAGCCCTGTCCTATTTGCATCAAATACCTGCTCAGCGAGCTTAGCGACACTGCCCGTTGTTGCATCGACTTTTCCTGACATAAAGGTCCTATGGATCGATGCACACAGTGACTTTAATACCCCTGAAACGACAGAAACCGGTTATCTCGGCGGGATGGTATTGGCTGCTACATGCGGCCTGTGGGATAGCGGTTTTGGCGCGGGAGTTAAACCTAATAATGTTGCTTTAATTGGCGTACATGACATCGATGAAAAAGAACTTAACAACGTTAATAATGCAGGTCTCATGCACTTTCCCCCTTCAACTCTGACGCCAGAGTCAGTCATCAAATTCATTGGTGATTCCAAAGTCTGGGTTCATGTGGATTGGGACGTTATGGACCCGGGGCAGATTTCCGCTGACTTCAAAGTCGAGGGAGGCTTGAAAGTCGCCCAATTATTGGATCTATTCGAGTCACTTCCTAACAACCAAATTATGGGCTTAGAACTTGCTGAGTTCTGTGCAGATAGCCACTCGTCAGTAGCCAATACAGAAGGACTAGATCTCATCATTCAAGCCGTGGATGCGCTATTCAAAAAAAATAAGAGTTTAAGTCATGGAAATCATCAAAACTAACCCTGCGGCTCTTGCGCCTAATGAGCAACATAAAACCTTGTATACACATGCAGAACTGTTGCAAGAACTGAATCAGTTTTCAAACTGGAAGAAGGAAGCGTGGGAAGAATTCAGTAAGAGAGTCAGCGCCCCCTGAGTTCCCTTGCCTGTTTAGCCGCAGAGCGTGGAACTCTAAGACTATCCAAGTGCTGTTTTGTGAGTCGGATGAACACAACACTTACTACCCGTTTTTGCATGGACTGATTGCTTATACGGACATGTTGAATTCCACTCCAGTTAATAAGCGTATGTTCTCGCCATTAGTGGTGTTTTTTTCTCCGGACCTTTCACTTTCAATGGCACCGCACAAGCTTGGTTGGGAAGTCTTAAATTGGACGCATGAGCACGATGTCGCTCAATGGCCTAGGCATATACCTATCGACCCCGAGGCATCTAAATGGACATACTGCTTTAATGGTGTCGAACTGTTTATCAACATGAGCTCAGACAAGCATCAAGTGCTTAGAAATCGGAATCTCGGCTCACGCCTTAATTTTGTGATTAACGCAAGGGAGGTCTTTGACATGGTCGCTAATGGTGAAACGAAAGGTGGCAGGCAGGCTCGAGAGCGTATTCGAAATCGTGTCAAAAAATACAACAACGGAGTGATGCCAACTGAGTTGGGGTTTTATGGAGAAGAAGAAAACCTCGAATGGCGTCAGTATCAGTTGCAAGAAGCTAGTGTGAAACGACCAAGACTGTGTCCCTTCAAATAAAAACTAACGAGAGAACGTAGATGCCTTTATATAACTCAATAACAGAAACTGTTGGATGCACTCCAATTGTCAAACTAAACAATCTTGCTCCAAAGGGAGTCGAGGTTTATGTCAAAGTGGAGTCTTTCAACCCAGCTGGTTCAGTCAAAGATAGGCTTGCACTCTCAATCGTGTTAGACGCTGAAACAAAAGGTTTGCTCAAGAAAGACGACACAATTATTGAATGCACTTCAGGTAATGTTGGAATTGCCTTGGCCATGGTTGCCGCAGCCAGAGGATACAAATTTATCGCCGTAATGGGGGATGGATATTCGCTAGAACGCAGGAAGCTAATTCGCGCTTACGGTGGTGAAGTCATCTTGTTCCCAAGTGAACAAGGTAGTAGCGGCGGTAATCGAATTGCCGACCAGCTTGCAGCTCAGAATGGATGGTTCAGACCCCGCCAGTTCGATAATCCAGCTAACCCTGCTTATCATCGTGAAACGACAGCAAGTGAGATACTCAGTGATTTTTCTGGTAAGCGTTTGGATTACTTTGTCACAGGCTTTGGTACAAGCGGAACTCTTACGGGTATTGGACAGATGCTGAAGGTGGCACGACCGGAGGTTGAAATTGTCGTCCCAGAACCTAAAGGTGCTCAGATCCTCGCAAAGGACCAATGGAAAGTTCACCCCATCCAAGGTTGGACCCCAGATTTCATACCAAGTGTGCTGGATAAGAGTGTGGTGGATAACCTTGTCACTGTTGATGGAAATTTGGGGATCACGACGGCACGTGACTTAGCTCGTCACGAAGGCATTCTTGTTGGTATCTCTGCCGGGGCAACGGTAGCTACAGCTTTAGAAGTGGCTAAATCTGCATCTAAAGGAAGCGTGATATTGGCAATGGCACCAGATACAGGAGAAAGATATTTGTCTACTGAGTTGTTTGATCAACTTGGTAATGAAGAAACGGACCCTTTTATTACAACTTGGAGCGAAGAGTCTATAACAGCTGAATGTAATGCATAGTTCACCCTCTAAATACTGGATTTATGTTAATAGTACACGTGACATGTAAACGCTATCAACGATAATTATCAACGAAAGGAATACTCGTATGGAAAAACGAATTTCATTAAGTGTGTTGGCGTTGGTCATGTTCTGTGTGACCTACTCTGTAAACCTTCAAGCACCTCTTTACAGTGTTTATGCCGAAAACAGTAACATGGGCCCCGCGGCGGTCGCCATCGCCTTTGCTGCCTATGTATTGGGTCTATTGCCTACTCTATTAATGCTAGGGGGTATTTCAAATAAAGTAGGTAGGAAGCAACCCATATTCCTTGCACTATTGTTAAGTGCGGGGGCAACGGCATTGCTCGTCATTCAGCCAAATTGGACCTCGTTATTTGTCGCAAGACTGCTATTGGGTGTTGCTACCGCCTTAACCACAACCTCAGTCTCAGCGTATATATACGACCTTATTGATGAACGAGAACAAAAATTTGGTACGTTGCTAGTGGCCGCGTCTACGTCGTTGGGGTTTGGTAGTGGTGCACTTGCGACAAGTGTGAGCCTAAACGTAGCTGGCATGACAGTGCTGCCATACAGTTACCTCAGTCTATTTCTACTCGTTTCTTTGTTGTTGTTGTTGCTGGTTCGATTGCCGAGCAACCAAACCATAAAACCAAATCTCAAACTCATTACATTGCCTTGCTTCCCCACCAACACGTGGTCGTATGGTTTAGGCATGATGTTAGCTTGGGCTACAACGGGTATGGTCATCGCAATCGTACCAATACTTCTCAATGAGATGGGTTTAAGCGATTGGACTGGCTTAATGGTTTTCCTATCTATTTGCACTGGTTTTTTGACTCAACACATTGCTAAACGCTTGCACCCAAACTCAAGCCTAATATTGGGATGTTTCTTTACGGTATTTGGGTTTAGCCTCATAGCACTTGGCTACTATCATGAATCTATCACGATCATTCTTTTCGGAGCCAGTTGCACTAGCCTTTCAAGTTATGGTTTCACATATATGGCGGGGCTACTTAAGTTTACGAGTAACCATAACATCGACAAGGCAAGCTCTACGGCTGGCATGTACATCTATTCTTATGTCGGATTTTCGATACCTGTAATTACGTCCGGATTCATAGCGCAGCGCTTCGGTAACTGGATGGCGATACTCAGTTTTCTAACACTTCTACTGGCTCTTTGTTTCATTATTGTCGTCGGAAAGTTGATAGAAGGGAAGAAACAAACTCACTTTATGAAAGTTAAGAGCTAGGAAGGCTGAATGTCAGACTCACAGATTTCGCTCATTACAGGAGCAAACAGAGGGATCGGTTTTGAAATTGCAGCAGAACTTGGCAAGCAAGGTCATAAGGTACTGCTTGCTGGTAGAAAAGCAGCAGCAATTAAAGAGGCTGCTGCTAACCTGAACCTCCAAGGTATCGAAGTCTATTGCTTATGTATGGACATTACCGACGACAAATCTATCAAAGAAGCCGTCCATATCGTTGAAACCTTGTTTGGTAAGGTCGATATACTTATAAACAACGCAGCAATAAGGGTTGAAGAATATGGCACACCGCCGTCTGAACAACCACTCATAAAATGGTTTGAAACGTTCAATACAAATTTGTTTGGTACGGTAAACGTAACCCGCAGCTTTTTACCTTTACTCAAGCGCTCAATGAAAGGAAAAATCCTCAATGTATCGAGCTTATTGGGATCGGTGACGTTACATAGTGACACCAAATCATACGCATACACGGATGAATTTAAATCTCTACCAGCGTACAGTGCCTCAAAAAGTGCCCTCAATTCTTGGACTGCTCACCTCGCCTATGAGCTTCGAGATACCTCGATAACGGTAAATAGCATCCATCCCGGCTATACAAAGACCGACTTAAACGATGGCGATGGGATGTTAACCCCAAAAGAAGGAGCCCTCACAGCGATAAAAGTGGCACTTGATGCTGACAGCTTAGTGAGTGGTCAGTTTATTCACATGGAATCCCTTCTTCCCTGGTAGTAAAAGGAATAGTTAAATGCTCGCAACAAAGAAAGTCGCTTTAGTCTCAGATAGTGATAGCCTAGCTGTCGACTATGATATGCCTTATATTCTGGACGCTTTTAAGCGTACTGACGTGGAAGTTGATGTGATATTTTGGGATAGCCCCAACCACGATTGGGCTATGTATGATGTGGTTGTCCTGCGCTCACCGTGGACCTATATGGAGAAAATTGAGCCATTCATTGAATTTTGCCAACAAGTTGAAAATTGTTCAGTACTGCTCAATCCTCTATCGGTGATCAGATGGAACTCAGACAAGAGTTATTTGAAACAACTCGAGAAGCAGGGTGTCCCAATTGTCCCGACAGAAATCATCTACTCAGAAACTGAGATTCAAGCAGCCGTTGCTAATCTTCAAGATAACTACTGGAAAGTTCACGAAGTCGTGATTAAACCAACAGTTGGTGCCTATTCATTCGGTGTCATTCGTCTGTCCATCGAAGATTTAGACAAAATAACTCAGCATGTGCGTTACCTATTAGGACTAGGTAAGGGCGTCATTATTCAACCATACCTACATACGATTGAAGAGCATGGTGAAACGAACATGATTTACTTTGATCATACGTACTCACATGCGATTAAGAAGGAACCTTTGCTCGCACAACGTGGTGAGACTAAAACGCCGGACATGGAATTTCGCAAGCTAAAAGAAGCGAATAGTGAAGAGAAGGCGTTGGCGAAGCGTATATTGAGGTTAGTACAAAGCAATCTTGGTCTTTCTCAACCACTTCTGTACGCGAGATTAGACTTCATTGAAGGTAAAAATGGTCGGCCGCTGCTGCTGGAACTTGAGATAACCGAACCATCACTAAGCCTACCACTTACGCCTGAATGCGTTGATATATTTGTGCAGTCGATTATTGATAAAGCCCCAAAGCCTGTATATATAAAGGATTCTTTGTAACTGCCCTGGTTACCTATAAGCAGTTAATCGGTCTTCGAACATAATTATAAAGCGGTTCAGAACTTGTCGCCATTTGCTTATATGGGCATCGTCCATTGTACGGAGACATCCTGGATCGCTAAGAAGATCGTCTTCCCTGCCACTTCATCCGTTGGGAATAGCTTACTTTTGTTGACGGCTTTCGAGATAAAAAGTGACGGATAAAAATTTAGCCTATGAAGTTTCTGGACAAAAATAAATCAGTACCTTTGCTAAATTAGAAAGTCATGAATAACTACAGGTATGGAAAGTCACTTAATTTGGTGTCCAGTCTTGGCTGTGCAGATCATTGTCTATCTTTACCATCCTGTTTAATGTATTTGCGATAGGCTCATTATGGTCGCATAACACTCGGTAAACACACATAATGAAAGGAATTTATCTATGATATTTAAAGGAATCAGTGCTTTCCCGATCACCCCGATGTCGGATGAACGAATCGACGTGACCGCTTATAGTCAGATTCTTGGCCGTTTAATTAACGCAAGGGTTGATTCTATATGTGCCTTAGGGTCAACAGGTTTATATCCGTATTTAAACGCATCAGAGAAACATAACGCGATTGCTACAGCAGTTGAAATGGCAGGAGAAATTCCTGTCTTGGCTGGCATCGGGTCGCTACGATTAAGGGATGTGCTTGCTAATGCTGAGCAAGCAGAGCAGCTCGGCGTAAAAGGTCTTTTACTCGCGCCTATTTCTTATCATCGGTTATTCGATGAAGAAGTCTATGAACTCTATCGACGTGTATCGGAGAGCGTTTCGGTACCTATCTGTGTATACGACAACCCAGCTGCTACCCATTTTACCTTTAGTCACGAACTCCATGCTGAGATTGCAAAGCTAAAAATGGTGCAGTCAATAAAGTTCCCTGGTGCGCAATTTGAAGATCAGGGTGGATGCCGAGTTCAAGCTCTCAGAAAACTACTGCCAGGCAATGTAACGATTGGAGTTAGTGGTGACGTATTCGCTTCAAATGGCATTCAAGCAGGATGTGACGTTTGGTATTCCGTCCTAGCAGGTTTGTTCCCACTCACCGCTCTATACTTATTTAAGCAAGCCAAAATTTCTTCCCCTGCGCAAGCGAAAGAACTCTCTCTAAGATATGACAGACTGTGGCAATTGTTCTCAGATAATCTCGGTGCCATGAGGGTGATGGTCAGTGCGGCAGAAATATTAGGCTATGCTGAATCCCCATGTTTACCAACCCCTTTGACAGGATTAGATAGTGAATCCAAGCTCATTCTGCAAGAAATTATCTCAGAGTTAGATCTCGCTTAACACTATATGTAGAGTGAAATTTCTTACGGGATTTTTCGACCCAAAATCAAGATGGCAAGCTTTGGACCAAAACCGTGTCAGTGTTTTTACTAATCTAGCTGCCACGGGTAAAATGTGATCTACCCTGTCAGCACGAAGCTGGACACTTCTGAGTTACGAACCATAGAACATCCTGACTTTGCGGATTACTTCTAGTATTACAACCATACGACCACCCTGCATGTTGTTGGCCAAATGCCCTTATCCACTACAGATGGCAATTGCCGACAACAAAAAACTTATACCTAATAAGTCAAAACCTAAAACACCCTCTTTTAGAAGGTAATATCCAGAAACAATACCAATAATAGGTATAACCAAGATATTTAAGTTAGCTGACATCATCAATATACTTCGGCACTTCTGGTAGGTTATTTCATCGAAGAAGACTACCAGTTCATCTCAATATCTATCTGCCTAGGTTTTATCTTGATAACTAACTAATGTATTAAAGTACCTGCCAAGCACTTTATTAAAATCACTAATATAACCACCTACCGAGGTAGGTGGTTTTGAGAGAGAAATCTAAGACTCAGACGTTTGCCGCTAAGGAACAGAGACACACGATGCGTAAAGATAGTCGTCGCTCGGCATAGTGAGCCCAGAGTGACCATTTCTGAGAGATATATTGGCATAGCCCGGACCACGAGACGTTGATGTCCAGTAATTTATCCTGACTGCCCAGCCACGAGCAGTAAACATATTTCCATTTGTGTTGAATAGTCCCCTTAACTCATTCACAGTAGCTAAACGCCAGTTGGTTCGTCCTGCAATACTCTTGGAATTATATGTGTCACACAATGAATCTGCGTTATTCCAATCGAAAATATAGAAATCCCCAGTAGGACCTGAAGTTCCTATTTCTTGTGTAAAACCTTTATTTGTACTGCCTCCTCTACTATCTAGGAACGTTTTGGATGGTGAATTTGTAAACAATTTCCCACTACCAGTATCGAAGATGTCAAGACATGAAGCTCCCGTACTCCTACATGCATAGACCTCCACGTCCACTGTGTTACTGGTGACTCCGTCTAGGAAAGCCTCAACCGTCG
>NZ_JBFSVA010000038.1:0-19133 GCF_041467655.1 Vibrio sp. 10N.247.311.49 | reverse complement strand
GCGCGCGAGGTGACGATGGCATTGGTCACCTCCACGTCCACTGTGTTACTGGTGACTCCGTCTAGGAAAGCCTCAACCGTCGTGGTGGCGACTGTGTCCCCAGACAATAAACCAGTAGGCGTGACCGTTGCTGTCTGTGGTTCATCCGGTGTCCACGTGACCGAACGGCTGACATCTGATGAGGTCCCATCACTGTAGGTCGCTGTTGCAAGTAACTGTTGTGTTTGACCTTTCGCGACTAAGACCTGTGAAGGCGTGACGGTGAGCGAGGTGACGATGGCATTGGTCACCTCCACGTCCACTGTGTTACTGGTGACTCCATCTTTAGTGGCTGTGATCTTTATAAATCCTAACGCTTTGCCAATTAATTGTCCCGGTTCTACAAAATATCCAATGTTCTTGTTATTAGAGCGCCAAATGCTTAAATCAGTTAGCACCTTTGAAGAGTGATCAGAATAATAACCTACTGCGACGAAAGCTTTTTTGTTCCCCTTCCTCATCGTTAATTTACTTGTTCCCCGAATTCCTGATGAGGAGACGCTAATATCGATCCGTTCTAATGTTATTGCTGGTTTTACATCAACCTCTTCTGACAATTCTAAATTACAACCTGCCAAGAAGAGTATAATTAATATATAAAGGGAGATAATTTTATTCATGGCTATAGCTAGTATGGTTATAAATTAAAAATGATTCTTATAAATTCGATTAATAGCAGAGGAAATGACAATCATTTAAGATAATTAATCAATTATTTAACATAAAGCAATGATTTTATATTTTTAATTAATTATCTTTATTTATAAATATAATCATGAATAAACCCTGTATTTCGCTTTCAAATAGTACTAACTTTAGCGTTTAAAATTGGCAGATAATTAATTAAAAATAAATAATAAAAATCCCCCCCCATACAGTATTGATAGTGTTAACGTATTTTAACTAAAGAGAAAGAACTAAGCTGAGCTCAGCTGCAAGGAGATTATCAACAATGGTTTATCAATGGGCAGTATTTCGTCATCAGCATCCTATTTTCGGGGGAGGATGTGAACTATTTGTTGTCCTGCTCGCTTTTTTATCAATAGCCTTACCTCTAATATGTGAAGAAAGCTTATTAATACTAGGAATATCTTTAGGACTTGCCATCATCTGCTTTACTCTATTTTTACTTTTTGCCCAAAGTGACAAGATCCGAAGGTCTATGCCTAGCTAGAAAAATGCTATTAAGTCCTTAAAAAACTAGGAGCTCTTCCCTCGTTTGCTTGGGTTTTCAGCATATCTATCTAAGTGACTACTCACCGCCTATTGGGCGATGCTTCTTATTTCGTTAGCCATTGCTCGATAGTATCAAGACTTACGCAGCTTCCATAAGCAGAGACGATTATCCAACCGCCTTTAATTCTAGAAGGCCTTTATCACGGATATTAAGGGCGGCGTTTAAGTCACGATTTATGTCTGTAGTGCCGCCTGATGGACAATCCCACTTGCAAACCGATAAGGGCATTTCTTCCACTTTATGACCGCAACAACAGCACGTTTAGAGCTTGCATCCCACTGATTTAGTTTAACTAGATATTTGCCTTGCTCTTTTAGTTTGTACTCCAACTTAAAGACAAAACTATGCCATGAGGCGTCCGCTATGTGTTTCGCCAGTTTGCGGCTTTTCATCATGTTTGTTGATTTCAATGTCTCAATTATCACCGCTTGGTTTTCGTCAACGAGAGTTCGAGAAAGCTTATGTTGAAAATCAGCACGAGCGTTAGCCACTTTTTCGTGGCATTTGGCAACGAGCAATCTAGTTTTTGCTCGATTGGCACTGCCTTTTGCTTTTCTAGATAGCTGACGCTGCTTTCGTCTGAGATTCTTCTCAGCACGTTTTACAAATCTTGGGTTAGCTGTCTTTCTACCGTTCGATTCAATAGCAAAATGAAATAGACCTAGATCAATACCAGTTACCTTGCTTAACGTAATGCTCTTAACCTTGCCTACAATCTCACGGTGATTATTCGCCTCTACAGGCTTTATTTTCGGGAGTTTGATGCACCATCAAAGACTTTTACACCAACACAGTGATAGCTCGATTGCTTACCGTGTCTACGTTTGAATGTGGGTACTTGGCTTTCAACTTCGGATTAAAGAAGTTATCAAAGGCTTGGTGACGATTGAGTACAGATTGCTGCAAGACGGTTGAATCATCTTGCTTCAACCAGTGGTATTTACGCGATTTCTTGGCAACTGCAAGTAGTGGCTTGATGTCCTTTTTAGGATTCAGTAAGTTTTGAAAAAATCACCACTCCAAGACAAAGTTACTTGGTAGTTACAATACGCATAATCGCCTGGTGCTCACAAAGAGCAAAAGCGTTGCTCGTATAACAAACCCGAACCGATTGAATGCCGAAAACGACTGGAATATCGAAACAAAATTCAGACCTATTGATGGCCTTACCTTATGAGGGTTTGATGCCGTCGCGCATCAGCCGACCTTAATCGTTATACAGACAAGAGAGTAAACCTTTGGCCGACGCGCGATGCTCGGAGGTTGTTTCTGTCGTCTTTTCCGTTTTCTTCGCATAGGCGTCGTCTTCTCGCATTTGTTTAATGGTGGTAGCACAGTCACACACTCTGATACTCACCCCTCCCCCCGGTGCCTTTAGTATTAAGAAGTCGATTGAATTCACCCAAATCACGTGCCTGGATATGTCAGAGGAAACCGTAGAACGTATTTTCATGTGACCCTCTAAACGCCAAAACGCACATCAAAACAAAACCCTGAGCACTTAAACGTCCCCTCCTCCGTTTGCACGAATCGCAACGCTGGAAACACAGACCCGTAAGTGGTGTACAGAATAATGTGATCCGCTCGCTCGTGAAGAAACCATTCACCAAAGCCAGCGCCATTTAATTCAATGAAAAAGTCACGGATTTCATGGAAAGCAAAACGACGCGACACCAATTGCGGAAACTGCTGCTTGATAGCTTCAACGAACCCTTGGCCTTTTAACGACGCGATATCAGCCTGTTGCTCTGGCGACTGACGACGACTGAACATTTTTAAACGCTGGATTTTGGAAACCCAATCAGACTTTCTTTTCGCCTCATCACGACACTTTTTGACTTGATAGCGCAACTTCAAGACCGCCAAAGATCTAGAGACATCATTTTTTGGTGAGCTTTCGTGCCCAGCGGCGAAACGCTGGTCGCTGAACTTTGATTTAGAGAGAGTTAGGCTTGAGTGTCGTTGTACCATGAGGAGTTTCCTTTCTGTTTGAGTATCACTTTTATGGAGCCGCTTGGCTGTCCGGCAAACGTTCTTGGTTCTCAAGGACAAGGGCGCGAAGCGTTCATATACCCTTGTCATTGGGGTTCAGAACGATCACGGTTAACAGCCTGTGAGCCCATCAAATGATGTGAGTCGAAAGGGAAATAGGCACATAAGACAATAAGCCTTTACTCGAACTTAATTAAAGTCAGTGAAAGGAGTGAGGAAGCGCAAGCGTTCTGGCCACGCCTTCGAAATAGGACGTTCTTCATCTCAAAGCCAGCCTCAGACAATTCTAGAGGGGTGATGAGGCTACCTTTTGCTCCGGTAAAGTGATTAGCTAAACAAACGAGGTCTTCCACGATCACCTTGCTTGGTCCGTTGCCATTGTTGGATCACTTTTTCATCAATCCAAAATGTCAGCCGACCCACGATTGCAGGGGTTGGGGTGTAGATTTAACCACACTGTATTTACATTAATATCAAATTTCTCTTTTACAGGGGTCCTGTCACCCCCAAAATACAGGCTAAAAATAACAATAATCTAAACTTTCTTATCTTGCTATCGCTTCAATTAATGCCAACCCACCACCTAATCGCAAAATTTTTGATTTAAAAGACTAGTAAAATCAAAGAAATGTCATTCTCAATACTCGATTGGACTCACTTGTAAGGAAAACATAATTGATAGTTAATTTATTAGTATTCGGTCTGCATTAAGAGTTAGGTGGAGCCTCGTTTAACTGATTTTAATCAAAGGTAGTAATATATGTACACAAGGACAAGAATACTGTTCTATTTGAGTTGTTTTTTTCTCTCCTTTAATGCTAGAGCGATCGATTTATCAAATAGTTACGTGACATTTTATGAGGGACCACAATTGAGTGATCAAGCATTTCTCTACCCTATACTTAGAGAGAAAGATACTCGGGAGCTCACCTATCTTGATGACCTCATTTTAGATTCTCTGAGAGGTGGGAAGTTGGGTTATCAATATTTTGATTCCGGTGGAACGAGCGCAACTTGTCAGGGGTCCAGAGGTGGTTTCATACCAATAGGCAAGAAAACCACCGTAAGAAATCTTAGAGTCCCGTCTTGCTACAACAGCTTAATCATGCGTACGCGCTTATGTCTTTATGACAAGGACAACAAGTATATTGGAGGAAATTGTACAGACTCTTACTATGGCCATACTTTTAATCCTTTAACAGAGAAGCCTAGTGACTATAGGTACAAGAAAAATGGGACGTTTGAGGGATGTGAGTTGAACCCGGTAAAAGTAAAGCTAAGTGACATCTATGAGGATTCGGCTTTAGCCCCTGAGGCAATACATACGTACTTTCCTATTGGAACTTGTCGCGCGGTGCATTTAGAAAGTCCTGACTATAAAAGTTTTACCTCGATTCTCTCTCAGATGCATCCTAAAATATATAAGCGCTTAGGACCTAAGTGCACAGTTCTAGAAACTGAACCAGTGTCTCTAGCCCATACTAATGGGACAGTTATTCATCCTAGTATCAAACCTACAAAAGTAGGTTGCTTATAATTTTTTGCTATGTGTAGTGGTCAACTGAAATTGGCCACGGTTTTAGAGGGTACCCAAGACAATCTCTCTGATTCATTAGGTGTGAGGCCACCATTATAGTGATGTGGCCTCAATTGGCTGTAATAGCCAATGATGTATTGGATAATTTATTGTTGAGCCTCAGAAAAGCTACGATAACCTACTGTTGGGATCCACTCCGTCTTTAAGCTTCTAAAGAAACGTTCCATTGGAGCATTCTCCCAGCAATTTCCTCGTCGAGATAAACTTTGTTTTATCTGAAAACGCCACAGTAACTGACGATATTTTCTACTCATCTAGTGACTATCTTGCTCGCTGTGGAATGTAGCCCCTTTAGGCTTTCCTATACTGATGTCTCGGTAATTGACAGCTAATCGAACCAAGCGTTTTCATTAGCTTTGTTGCTAGATAACGGCTCAGAGCTACGCCTTGATTTATCACCAGATCAGCAATAGTTCTCGCTCCCGAAGAGCCATTGCTTACCGCTGCGGTCCTCACCTCGCTTGCGGTCACCCCCTCATAAATTCCGTTGTGGAAGGTCATTAATGGCGACGGCAACATACAGCGATAACACTTCATACGATGTAAGCGATTCCTTGACGTGGACGTCGAATGAGCTGAGCACGGCAACGATGACACCTACTGGCTGGTTGTCAGGGGTTGCGGTTGGCAGCACGACAGTCACGACAGCTGAAGATGGAGGTATCACCACTCACACAATCGACGTGAATGTGTTCACATGTAGAGTTACTGGATCTTCATGTCTTGAGAGCTTCGATACTGGGAGTAGGAAGATGTTTATCAACTCACCATCAAAAATATTCCTAAATAGCCTCGGCGGAGAAAATATTGGTTTTACAAAAAAAAGGAGTTAAAAGGGTTATTTAATACATACGGTAATATGTTTATCGTGCGAGTCTAGGCGCTCAGGATAAATTACTGGTCAGGGACGAATCGAGGTCCTGGTTTGAGTGTAAGACTCAAAAATGGCAGCGAAGGAACCAGTATGCCAGCGCCCCCTGCGTCTCAGACCCTTCACGGTTGAACCCTCGCGCTTGTGATTCTAGCCCTAAACCACCGACTAAAGTAGGGGGTTCTTTGTATAGTTTTGATGTCTTCCCAACCTCGCCCCTTTTTTCATCCCAGTCTTCATAGCAACTAGAATCAATAGCTCTAGGGTGACCACGTTCCAAGAAAGCGGCGCAATCTCGCGTCATAAGCACCGCCTCCAGCTCCCCGTATTTGTTTGAGTAAGATCGGGAGCACTTATCTCTACGCACGTTTTTGTCTTGCATGAGACCTCGACTTGCTTTGCTCTGAGGCTGATACAAGTATAATCCGGACAAATGAGCCAACCTAAATGTTCAGGCGTCCTAAGTGAGAATTTCGGAGTTTTTCCTGGCGTTTTGCTTTTAGTTAGCGAACCCACGTAGACTTACCCACATCCATGAATTGGGCTGCTTCAATGACCGATTCAAAAAATTAAATTTTTATTTAATTACCTATAATTAAATAATTAAACCATAGAAAAAACTCTAACATTCCATTCAATTTATTTGGGAAGATAACTCCTTTAAAACCTAAAACATTGGTTTCGCTCTCCAGTTAAATAGAGGGGGAATTTAACTATGAAATTATTAATTACTCTTCATAAGGTTGGAAAATTTTGGGGGGTAACCCTAGGCCGTGGGATTAAAAGCTAGCTCCCAGATTCGCTTGATAGAGTGCACCTCTCTTGCAAAGGGCTCGTTATAGTGAGCCTTACCAGCGCAGCACGTTCGCGAAGTGAGCTTAAACGACCAACATGATAAAAGCGGCAAAAACTGCCTTATGGTTATTAATTTTTTGGAGTTTACGATGCGGTTAATGATTTCAGCTGTGGTGGTGGTTTACATAGGCTATTTCTTTCCAAGTTATGTCCTGCTTGATTACTACCTGAGCATTACCCGAGAGTGGGCATTAAATCCGACTTTGGATCGAGCACTCTACTCTGCTTTCGCCTACTATTTTCTACCTGTTATCGCTTTTTTCGTGCTATTTGTTAGTGCTCGGCGAGATAAGCATTGGAAGCAGTACTTAACCTCTTGGCCCAGAAACGTATGTACATGGGGTGAAGGCGCGTTGATATTGATTGGGGTGATTTCATTAAATTCCGTATCAAATTATCTTCAATATATTATTTTTGATTGGTTTTCCCCGGGATCTTGGCAGGCCCAATCCTACAATTTTACCCCTTTATTTTCGGCCTCTGATGGAGTAATTGATTGGTCGAGTGTGTTGCGAAGCGCTCTAGACGGTGTGCTCATTTCTCCCGTGATAGAGGAGCTCCTGTTTCGTTATTTGTTGTTTGTTATTTTCAGGTCCATTTTTGGGGTTACTAACGCCGCATTACTCTCAAGCTTAATATTTGCTTCAATACACCAGTGGGCGCTGGACGCATTTATGTCTGGGGCGTTTCTATGTTGGGTCTTTGAGCGATATCGCCGCCTAGGAGTAGTCATTGTCATTCATGCTTGCCATAACCTGTTTATTTTACTTTATGATCTTGTCTATTATTTAAGCACTCAGCTTCACTTTAACCCTTGGGAGGCGGTTGATATTAGTATTATTGCGTTGCAAGTGGGGTATCTAGTGATTTTTTCACTATTTATTGATTATCAGCGTAGAGGGTTTAAGGAGAGGTAAGGTTTATACGGGGCGGTCTACTTTACGCCTTTATTTTAAATTCACTTGGTTGAGTTTTAGCGTGCTTTGGTTGTCAGCCACTTTTCTCCTCCATCATAAAAGTGAAATGAACGCTACGCGATTTTCACAATGAAAACAGTGCTGCCAAGAGGGAGTAAGGAAAGGATATTTAAAAGTTAGTGAGTGGTCTAAGCAAGCAATTGTCTTGCCTAGCTTCTCCGTTCCCTTCAAATCTCATTTTTAATTATAGTTAAATAATAAGTGTTTTTTTACCCAATCCTATAGCTTTGTTGATTCATCAAAAACCTATGGTTAAATAATATGCGAAAAATAATTGAAACTCAGTCAGCCCCTAAAGCTATTGGCCCATACTCTCAAGGGGTGATTTCTGGAGGGCTAATTTTCACTTCCGGACAGCTACCGCTTCACTCACAATCAGGCTTGATGGTTAAATCCTGCCTTGAAAAACAAACGACTCAATGCCTAGAGAACATGAGAGCCATTTTGCTACATGCGAATACTGATGTGTCAGACGTAGTGAAAACAACCGTTTATCTTACCGATATGGTGAGCTTTTCAATTGTGAATGAAATTTATAATGATTTTTTCATTAAACATGGTGCCAATTATTTTCCCGCAAGAACCTGTATCGAAGTGTCAAAACTCCCTCTCAATGCCATGATTGAGATAGAGGCCGTTGCTGTCGCACCTTAGCCGTTAACGTTTCGTAATTTTTTAGCTCCAGGGTGCCTATGTCGTAATTGTCATCAACAGCGCGAAAAATCCGAATGAGAGCATATTTGGTACGCTTAACTACTGAGCAAATTGATTCCTTAAAATCAAACTTAGATAGTACCTTCTATTGGTTTCAAGAAGGTACTGTGCTCAACTTCCTTGCGATAGCAAAATTAAAGAGCATGTTGTAGAACTACTAAAACATCGAAAATAAGACACCTAACAAGGCCATCTATACCTCAGGAGGAAAAATGGAAAAGGTCATCCGAGAACTGGCTAAAGAAGTAGGTCGAGTTATTCAAAAACCAGAAATGAAAACTGACTTTGTAATCAAAGGTCTCGGCATACGAAGAGGTGAAGAGGCGTTAATCTATCGTATTCCCTCTCATTCTAAAAAAGCGTCTTTCTATGAAAAAGGAGTGACTCTCTCTGAATTCCAGTTCGCTTACGTACATTTAAAAGAATCGGGTTATTTTACGAGAGCTTGGTTTAATAAAAACCTCTCTGCTTGTGCAAAAGAAGGGGCGTGCAATTTTACAACAATAGGCGGGGTTTTTAGCATTTTAGGTGTGGCAGAATACACCTCAAAGGCGACCTATCAATTAAAGGCATAACAAACTGTTTAGTGTAACTCCCAACGCTTTGCATTTCTCTCCACTAAACTTACTAGACTCAAGTGATTCAATAGTATCACTTGAGTCTTCTGTTGGAGTCCTTCTCATGAAAGTCGAGCTTATTACTTCCCTTAAGCGTCAAGCGACCAAAACCCTCACAGACCTAGCCAGTGCTGTTCACCGAACATGGGACCCCCTCTACGTATCTGGTTGATGTGGACACCAGTTTATGCAAAACCGTTTGGCTATTCTCGAAGGGCTTGCTGGCGGTGAACTCGCAATCTCAAAGGCAAAGCACTGGGTCCTGATGAAGCAAGGAAAAATGTCAAAATGGCTGAAGGGATTTGGAGTGAGCCCGCGTTATCGACTCTCAATAATTCGCGGAATACATTGCCCTTGAAAACCTGCTCGCTGCCAAACAACTCGTTCAAAACATCTTCGAAAGAGTCGAACGCCTCAGCTAATTTCCCGAGTCTGGGCGGGGCGTCTTCCTCCTGATCTTAAACACCTCAATTCTCGTGAATTCGTGGTTAATCCTTGCCGTGTTTTTTACCAAGCTAAAGGTGTGCATCTTTAGTTCAGCTGAACTAACCGTTGAACTAAAAACGTCTCAAGACGCTCTTGAAGTACTCGACCGTGATCAGTTTACCTTAATGAACGACCCCACGGCTATACGGCTGAGACGGGAAAAATTATCGTTATAAAACAAGGCAAAGTGACGTTTTCTGTTGAGGCCCAGAGGCTCATCAGCCCGTTATTAACTATCACGAACACCACCGCTGAAAATGTGTTGCTCACTTAATGAGACGGAGCGGAACAATACGAAAAGCGATTGCTTAAAGTGATAGAAGGCTTAACTTGGCGACACAAACGGTAAGTATTTTAGTTCTTCCCCAAGTTTGGATTTTAAAAAACTCAATTATACCGTTAATGAGATGAAATATAATGTGGTGCGGTCTTACGCAAAAAGCATTCAAGCGCTAGAGTAGAATGCCCCGATGGACGGACATTATGCAAATTTTCGACAACAAGATGGTGCGAGAAAAATGACAGTGTTGGTAGACAATATGACCGTTATTGCAAGGATTTAGCAAAGCTAACCGTCCCCGAATTAACTGCGCTCACCAAGGAGCATGGGGAGTTCTATTCATACTTCCCAACGCTTCATTTCTTTTGGACGTCGAGTAAAATTGCGCCAGAAATCACCACGCAATCCGCCGGCGCTTCAGAGTTTCTGTCTATCACTTGGTTCTCAAGAATTTCAAACATCCATAAGAGCCATTCTTCTCTGGCCATCTGTGTACGGAACATTCAAGTTCCGTCGGCAACGCTATCGAAAGGCCGAGGGCTGGCTCGGCTTTTCAATGTCTTTATTAACGATGTTTACTGGGGCTCCAAGGTTTCGCCAGAGCGATGAAAACGCTGGAAATTTACTTCTTTCTAGGGCCACTCTGTATGAGCCTCAGCGATCCGAGGGATTTGGTTTCCATGAATTGACCCATTGCCGCCCAATGGGCAATGGTTTGGGACGGGGTCAGTCCAGAGCTTTTGGCGGCTCTGAGTGCTTGTTTGAACAACACTTGATCGATATAGACACTCACTTTCATCACTAATCCTTCTTGTTCATGCTTACTTTATTTAAATTTACTCGGAACCCAAGATTTTGCCGCTAGAGTTTATTTTAAAACCGTCCTAATAGGGCTCGATCGGCAAATAACCACGCCCCTCAGCGCTCGGGTTGCTCGTCCTTGACCGTGATTTGAATCTTTTGGATGGGTAATTTTAAAATTAATAAGGCTAGACGCCGTCAAAAACGGGCAGCGCTTCGAACAGGACTAGTACGTTGATAACGATGATGCTCACACCGTAGATAAACACACCAACCAACACCAACTCTCCTCCAGGCACTTGGTAAGCCTTCGATTTTTTCTGATCTTCTTCACTCTCTTCAAGGTTGTTAAACGCTGGTCTTTGTAGTCTCGATTTCCTTACTAACAATGCCGGTACGATACATGCCCAAATCGCAGCGGCAGACGCTGCATAACCAATTGCGCTAAGAAAACCAAAAGGAAAAAGAAGAGAAAAAATAAGAGGCGGAATAAATGTAACCGCCCAGGTCTTGGTTCTTCCTTTGGAGGTAGCATCAAATTGAAAAAGATCGGCCAAAAAATCAAACACACCCAACCCTACCCCAATAAAACTCGACAAAATGGCCGCCGCTGAAAAAGCACTAATGACATTTGATAGGGTTTCTTCAGCCAACACTGCTTTTAAGCTGATGAGTAAGATGTCTATATTTCCACCTTCTGCAATTATAGGGCCGAAGCTAATTCTTGGTAAATTACCATAGATACTTAATAGCCAAATGGTGTAGATAAAGAACGCCATGAGCGTTCCGCCTACAATCGCCCTTTGTGCGAGCCTTTCATCAAGGTAGTAGTCTCGCAGAGTGGAGACGCTGTGCTGGTATCCAAATGAAGTTAAAGCAATAGGGAAAAACCCCCATACGTATTGCGCATACTCAAACTTTAAGTGAGCAGTATCCAACAAAGTAACAAGATTAACATTAAACCAAAGGCCAGCAGTCCCAAAAATAAAGCTGATAATCATAAATAGCATCAACACCATGGAAATGCGGTCAACTGTTTTTGTTGAATGCCAAACTAGTCCAGAAAAGATAAGCACAAAAAGGATAGAAGCTAGTTTAGGGGAAAGGCCAAAGTACTCCTTAATGATCAGTCCAGATGAAGTGATGTAAGCGTACAGTAAAATCCCTCCCACAAAGTAGATCATTAAGTTATTAAAAAAATTAACCTCTTTTCCTAACAAATCTTTTGTGATGGAAGAAAAAGACGACCTGTATGGATAATCTTTTAAAACTTCGAGTAACAGACAACCACTGGTTGTCATAATGAGCATAGTGAAGAGCAAAGCCATTAAAGCACCGATGGTCCAGACCCCAGCCCCTGCAGCGGGAAGTCCAAGCATACCAGCGCCGACGCAAATACAAGCGACAATACAGGCTCCTCCAATCATTGAAGGCGGGGTTGTGCTCCTTACCTGTTTCATACTAGACATAAATAAATACCTTTCTTTTCTTTAGTTCAATTGCTCTTTTAGACTGCTCCCCTTACAAGCTAGGAGGCACAAAAAAGCGCTAGAACCTAGAATCTAGAACTTAATTTTAGGAATGACATATTAATTAAATTCTAAATTAGCCTAATATTTCTACCTAGTTAACCTAACTAAAAAATATTGTTTCGATGTTGAGTGCAGAAGGTGTCAAAATCGGGGGGGATTTAAGGTTCGTCAGAGAATGCGTGAAGCTGGTTAATGAGTAATCAGCCAGGTTCGCATCGATATAAACATGCAAAATTGGAGAGGCTAGACGCGATGATCTTACTTAGATTGGGTCTGGTTCGAAGTAGACCTACTTAAGCCGACGCGTTGTGGAATGGTCTTTATCAGATAAGCCTGATGCCACAATTTCAGGCAAGGAAAGATATGAGCTATTACTTGATGAGTTACTACAATCGGCCTCGGCCTCAGCACGCAACTCATGGGCTGTCGCCAGTAAATGCCGAAAATAGGCTTAAATCAGTGTCCGAAATGTTGACCACTTACACTTAACAGAATAACGTCTATCTTTTGGGGGGTCAGCGTGGTTTTTGTCTACGAGAGTTCGAGAGAGTTTGTGTTGAAAATCAGCGCGAGCGTTAGCGACTTTTTCATCGCATTTAGCTAATAGCAATCTAGCTTTACGAGATAACTACTTCTGCTTACGTCTGAGGTTCTTCTCAGCACGCTTTATAAATCTGGGGTTAGCTGTCTTTCTGCCGTTCGATTCAATAGTAAAGTGAGACAGACCAAGATCAATACCTGTCACCTTACTCACTGTATGAAGCAAACTAGGCGCTTCCACTCCATCATCAACAAGGATAGATGCGTAGAACTTACCTGTTTTACTCAACCTGACAGTAATACTTTTAACTTTACCTACAATTTCACGGTGAATGTTCGCCTCTACAGGTTTCATTTTCGGAAGCTTGCGGTACATATGCGACTTTAAATGTAGAGCTTTGTGGTTCGCACAACGCCAAACTGAGCTATTAAAAACTCAGATTGCTCTTACGTTGGGTAAATGCGTGCCTTAGTTGCTCTTAACACTCAAAATCCTTAACTGTATTCATGAACAGTCGTATATCAACTGCTTCGGGCTGTCTATCTTAAAGTGCTATCGCACTTTCGCCTTATCTCCCCGCCCTCAGAGCTGGCGAGGGTTTACGGCGTGATTGCTAAAAAATCAATTACTCCCAGGACTGTGAAAATTCTTGATCTTTAAAGGCAGCAGCGAGGCCTGTGACTTGCTGTAATCGTAGAACTTCATCTTTATCCATTCCCAATTCGTAACAAATTTTATGATTTGCCCATCCCATCTCTTTGAGTTGAATAATCAGATCTGCAATCAGTTCAACTTGGTGTGAGCCACGCGCCAGGTTATGGCGAACAGAAGTCGATATGCAATTTTCTTCAGGCAAATTAAGGACCACCGCGGGGATGTACCCCGTTAGGGTTTGCAGCTCTGGGTGGTTCAATAATAATTGATAACGATGAAACCCATCGATGACAACGTATTTTTTGACCGAAGTATTCAAACGATTAACCAAAATAGGCATAGTTAAACCATTTTTCTCCATCGACGTTTTTAGGAGTTTGCTTTCTGGAGGCGCCATTTTATTTGGGTTGTATTGATTAGCTTCTATTTCATCAAGTGGGATCATTTCAACATGACAAGCTGGCGGTAAATCAGGAATAAGCTCGATGAGTACTTTGGCTGCTTTATTGTAAATTGCGACCTTATCAATGACTTGTTTGTCCGTGTTATTGATAGATTTCAACGGCTTCTTGGTGCGATGCTGATAAGCTAGAGTAGGTTCACTTTCCATTCGTATCACTCTTCTTCTCCATAGAGGGCATGGTATTGTTTTGCTAAGGACTTGTTGTACCCAAAAGAGAGTCCTCGGCACCAATAGTCATTTTTAATCAGTACTTTACAAATTCTTCTCCAACTAGGAACTTGCTTCCTAGATTCCAATTTACTCTCTGCGTAATCAGGGATGCAGGTCACTCCTTTTTGAGGACCGTTTTTACGCCACCACTGTAAGAACTTAAAAATTCGGTCTCGGTAATGTTTTTCTACATGTGGCGGCATGGTTTTCAGAAGGTATTTACTGTATTGCCGGTAGCTAAGCCCCGGTGGTAATTCAAAGCGATAATAACCAAGGATACGCCCCTGACTTTTTGAGTATCGAGCACCAAAGTTACATCCTTCTACTCTGGCAACTAATTTTTGCCAGGTATCAGGTTCTAATATTTGATATAGCCACAGCCCTTTTCTTTGCTCATCGCCAAAAGGTTGGCAAAGCCGCTGCTGTGAAAGAGGGACGCCGGCCTTATGCATTAAGTCGTAAATACGGTTGTAATCCCAACTAAAGCGGTAATTCGCAACCCAAATATCTTTAGTTTTCCAATCGTATAAGGGATAAGCCATATACACATTTGGCTGCATTTTAGTCGTCCAATATTTATCTGAAAATTTTTTTTTGGACCTATTTTTAATGGTATTGAAGCGATGTAAAGATTCATCAGCACGTATACCGATTAACACAGCGATTGGCTCACCCCTTTCCTTTTGGTACCAATGAGCAAACTTAAAAACAAAGTCTTCAAACTCCATCCCGTTTTGGAAAAAAGGGAATACATCCGGGTTTGAAATCACGCCTTTATGCGGTGGTCGGTCCCTGACCCATTGCGCTTCTTTAGCAGGATCCCAACAAAGCCATTTAGGCTGAAACTGTGAGATTGAATTCCTTAAGCTGAGCGGTAAACAAACCCAATAGGGGTTAATTTCTCCGTCCAGTACCATGCGCTCAATGAAGGCATGAGTTTCATGATACTGAGCTTCAAAGTCCACGATGAGTACATCGACAGGTAATCGACCACGCTTTTTCGCTTCTTGAATAGTCAGATTTAAAAGGACGCCAGAGTCTTTCCCTCCAGAGAAGGAAACATAGAAATGGTTAAAGTTGTCGAAAAGATAGCAAATTCTTTGTCGAGCGCCTTCAAGCACATTGTATTTTTGCTGAATTTTATCTCGAGAGAAATCGCCTTCTCTTCTTTTTTTATTGGCAATCATGATTTCCACAATGTCATTAACTACTCAAATAAAAATAAATAACTTTTGCATTTTTTATAAATTAATTATTAATAATTAATTTATTTATAAGGGCAATATTGAAGAAAAGCTCTTCCGAATTTCAAGCTCGGGAGAGCTTTGAGAGACTAGAAACTAAAGTGAAGATTACCTCTTAAACCAATAATCCAACTGTCATCAGCTTCTGAGTTCTTCGGTAAAGAATAAAGATATTGAACATTAGGAGTTAACGAGAGCGCACCCCAGTTCATTCGGTAATAGATTTCAGAGTTGTAAGAGTCATCAGCTACATTAGCAGAGTTGGGCTTAGCCCAACCCAAGGCGATGCCTAGCATGCCAGGTCCTGCCTCATACCCAGTACCAAACACGACCGAAGATTTGTATAGAGCCTCAGGTCCTTGCGCGACACCGGCTCTGAAAAATGGTATCCATGAGCCGGTTTTATATATGGACGACCAATTTGCGCCATAGTTTTCGCTAGCTTTCTCTTTTCCATCACTGTGCCAAACTGTTAGGTGTGAATTCTTCAAATAAAAATCGTCTTTCGACTCCACCCAACCTATTTCTAGGGACTTAAAATATTGATTATCATTGATGAACTGTTCAACACCATCGAAAGGCTTAGTCGAATCAGCTTTTGCATCAGAGAAACTTGCATAAAAATAATAGTTTTCCGACATCATATGGCGTAGAACGCCGCCGAATGTTGATTCATCTGGGATTGGGATAGAACCGGAACCGGTACTAAACTGTAAGTTAGAAAAACCATAGTAAGGGTTACCCAACTGATAAGTATCAACATAATCAGTTGCATCTAAAAAACCAACCATCATATCAGTAGATTGTTTATTAAAGGTTTGTGTCCAATAAAGATTCGTTAACCTTAAACCTATATCACTAAAAGCTGGTTGGATTACACCAAACCCTCCGACATTCTCCATGACAAATTCAGAGGGCGTACTCTCTGTATAACCGTGCTTATGATCAACCCTCAGCTGCAAAGCTCCGGTATCACTCTCTTTTTGGTAAGCTCGCCAATTCAATGTAATCCGTGCAATACCAGCTGCCGCACTGCTGTCTTTGTTCGGCAAGCTCTCACTGGACGTTAAACCAAAAACATAATAATCCACAGCTCCCTTTAAATCCTGGTCTTCAGCCGCATGAATCAACGTTGGCGTAACAAACACAACCGATCCCACAAGCGTTAGCCAAAAACGCTTAGTCTTTTTCGTAAATGCTACATTCTCAATCATATCAATAACTTCCTTTTTTTTTCATCGAAGTTGTACGACTCAGCTCAACTTTCATTGTTAGTCAGGAGTTATTAAGAGGGATTTGAAAAATGAATACTCGTAATTAATAGGTAATTTAAGCGCTCTCCTTTATCAACCTGTCACAATCATTTATTTAAAATCGAAAACACCTCAATTTTTTATACCAACATCAAAAATTGAGGTATATACTATTTCTTATCCCTACCCGGAGGCAGAAATGGATAATCAAAACACTACAAACACATTTCAAGCGCTTAAAATCGGTGCAGACGCTTACATTCAGCGTCGTAATCAACGTTTACTGGCCAATCATCGCAAAGAGCTGCGTAACTTTACCCGAGCAGAAGCCTCGGCCTACCTTGGCATTGATGCAAAAACGCTTGATCGGTATGTTACCGCCGCTGCGATAGATCCCCGTCGTCATGAAGACTCACAATGGTCGATCGATATCGCGGAAATGTACAAGGTACGTAACTTACTACCAGATAATCTACGTAAAGACGCTAAGTTCATACGCAGTGAGCAGCAAAAGGCGCAAGTGATGGTTATCCAGAACCAAAAAGGCGGTGTTGGTAAAACCGTTTCTGCCGCGACTATCGCATCAGGTTTAGCGACCGAGTTTCATCAAGAGTATCGTGTTGGTCTAATCGATATGGATGGCCAAGCCACGCTATCGATGTACTACGCGCCCGAAGCCGAGCAAGAAGGTAACTTGTCTGTTGGTGACTTGATGATGAAAACGTTCGACCTCGATGAAGGCGAAACCGTTGATCAAGTCATCTCTGAAGCCTTTCTTGAAACTACCATTCCAAACCTGCGCATTTTGCCTGCCGCGCAAAGTGACCGAGCGATGGAAGGCTGGTTTCATGAGCAAGTATTCAGTCAAACCTTAAATTCACCTTATTCACTACTTAAAGACATCATCGATAGTGTAAAAGATGAGTTTGATATCATTATTATCGACACCCCTCCTTCACTAGGTTATGCAACCTTCAATGCGTATTTTGCCGCAACGAATGTGGTCTTCCCATTGTCGATTACCGAAAACGACATTGATGCTACCTGCTCTTACTTCAGCTACATTCCTCAGGTGTGGGCCCTGTTAGAGAACGCCAACCATGAAGGCTACGACTTCATGAAGATCTTACTGACTAACCATCGTGATAGCTCAACCACTACCGAATTAATGAACAACCTGTACGACAACTTCTCTCCTTACTTGTACTCAAAAGAGTTTAAGCATAGTGAGGCCGTTCGTCAGTCATCTTCCCTACTCTCGACGGTGTTTGATATGTCGAAAAGTGAATACCCGAAAAGCAAAGCAACTTTCCAAAGCGCGCAACAAAACAGCTATGAAGTTACAAGTCAGATCTTGCGCGATATTCTGAACGTTTGGCGTGAACAGGAGAACAAATAATGGCGAAGAAACGTGGCGGGAGCCCTTTAGGCAATGCTCCTGGTTCAGCTCAAGCGCAGCAATCAGCGGCCAAAGCAAATTTAGACACTCTAACAAGTCAACTCAGCACCGAGCTAGAGAAAAGCGGGCAAAACGCTGAAGACTACCTTAGAACTAAGTTTGGATTAGAGTCTGTTGGCCAGAAAATGGTTTGGCAATTAGCTTCTGGTTCAACTGCCATTTTCAATGAAGTTACACTGTCACACGAACAAGTTAAGCAGAACTCATTTGTGACCTTTGATGTTAATGGTCGTGACCAGTCTCTGTTAACCAAAGAATCATTGGAAGATTTGAACTCGTTAGAGTTTCAGCAGTTCTATCCAGCCGTTGGCCGAGAAATTAATGGTCGCATTGATATTCTTGATGGCTCTCGCCGTCGTGCTTGGTTTTTATTTCAAGAAGGTCGTGTAAAAACATTCCGAATTCTAGTCACTCAAAACGAGCTTTCTACCACCGATGCCAAAGCGCTGGCTAAGCAGCTGCAAACCGCCAAAGAGCACAACCAGCGTGAAATTGGTTTGCAATGTCAAACTCTGATGAAGAACGGTGAGCTAACTCAAGAAGATGCGGCAAAAATCTTAAATATTAGCCGTCAAGCGGTAGGTCGAGCGCTGAAAGCAGCCAGTATTGACAGTAAGCTGATTGCCCTATTCCCTGTCGTTAACGACTTGTCTCATGCTGATTACTCCCTCTTGGCTAAGGTGATGAAAGCGTTCGCCGATGACAAGAAAGCCTTGAGCAGCTTCATTAAAAAAATAGCCGATAATGCTGTCAACGCTCAGGCTGAGCAGAGCCAAGAAGACGCTAAAGACGCTCTGATTGCTTACATTAAAGTTGAGTTAAAGATCGTTGAAGCCAAGCAAGAATTAGACAAAGCTGTCATTACTCCTCTAGCAGAGTTCGACAGTAAAGGTATGTTTGCTCGTAAGCGTGTTAAAGGTCGAAACTTTTCGTATGAATTTGGTCGCTTATCAAAGGATGTCCAAGCTGAACTCGATAAAGCTATCCAATCAGTGTTAGGTAAACACCACCAATCAACTTTATAAAAAGATAAAGGCTCTCAAATTAGGTAATGCCGTTCACTTGTGAGTGAACGGCATTTTTGTTCTTAGCATACCGGCTGTGGTCTAGGCTTAACTGTTCTAGGGAATGTTCTTTCCCTTCGCCCTTCAAGTATTAAGCTTTCAGCCATGTTGTGAAACCCCTTTAACTGACGAGGTATTGCTCCTGGTGTTGAGTAAGGTAAGCCTACAAGTAACGCCGATACATGAGCTAATGTGCCGTTAAAACTCAGTTGATAAGGAAGGTAATTTCCCTTTAAATTGAAGCAGA
>NZ_JBFSVA010000037.1:0-28970 GCF_041467655.1 Vibrio sp. 10N.247.311.49 | reverse complement strand
GAGATACGAGATACGAGATACGAGATACGAGATACGAGATACGAGATACGAGATAAATGGGGAGTTTAAAAAGGTTGTTGGGATAAAACAAAGGGAAGAAAAAAAATATCGTGGCATAGCCGGGGGGACTATACCACGGGTGCCAACGACACCTTCGCTTGCTGCCGGAGTGATATAGCAAAGCCATATCACCTCTGGAATAAAATTAAAGAGAAGTAGTTTCTCTTAGATGGAGTAACTATACGTCCAGCTACTTATTTTACTTATAAAATTAACGACAGATACCTATGATAAAACCGACATTTTCTCAAGTGGTTGATAATTAATGATTTGTTTTTGTTTGGGAGGGTTTGTACTAGTGAGGTAGTTCTCGCTAGTTGTTGAAAGTAACGTTTTTGACGTAAACGTTTTTAACGAAACTTACGAGTATGTATTTTCGAAAACATTGATTTCACACAATAGAATTGTGGGCATGTATGTGTATCATGGCGTTAATAACAATCTTTCTCATTATCAGTCACGAATTGGGTACTTATGAAACTCTCACAACTAGAGCAAGGAAAGGCGGCTTCTATTGTTGCACTAACAGGTTTAACACCAGACGTAAGGAAGAAACTTATGGTCATGGGTATGTTGCCAAAAACCGAGGTGACGCTTATCCGCCGTGCACCTATGGGTGATCCGCTTCAAGTTGAAGTGAGAGGTGTTTCTATCGCCATTCGTGAAAGCATTGCAGAACAAATCGAGGTTATCTAAATGGATTATCAAGTTCTTACCGTTGGTAACCCGAATAGTGGTAAAACAACACTGTTCAACGCACTGACTGGTGCTAAGCAGCACGTTGGTAACTGGGTTGGTGTCACTGTTGAAAAGAAGACGGGTTTATACTCGCACGCTGGTGATCAGTTTCAACTAACGGATTTACCGGGTATCTACGCACTAGACAGTGGTAATGATGCGAACAGCATCGATGAGTCTATCGCGTCTCGCGCTGTTTTAACTCACCCAGCAGATGTGATCATCAATGTTGTCGACGCTAACTGTCTAGAACGAAGCTTATATATGACATTACAGCTGCGTGAGTTGGGTCGCCCAATGATCGTTGTGTTGAACAAAATGGATGTATTAAAGCGCGAACGTCAGGTGATTAACCTTAAAGCACTAGAGAAAGAGCTAGGTTGCCCAGTTCTAAGCTTGTCTGCAAACGATAAAGGTCAAGTGGTTCGCTTTAAAGAGCGTCTGCATAAACTGCTTGTTCAAGGTGTGAGCCTTGACCCTATCTCTATTGATTACGATGCCGCGTTAGAAGCTCTTATCCCTTCTGTTGAGTCACAATTTGATGATGCTGACGTATCTCACCGAGCGCTAGCGATTCGTGCTTTAGAAAATGATTACTTGGTATTGAATGGTTTAGCCCCACAAACTCGCACTCAAATTGATAGCGTGCGTCTTGGTGCCGATTTCGATATTGACCTTGCTGTTGCTGACGCTAAATACACTTTCTTACATGACCTTTGTAAAAGTGTTCGTCGCAGCGAAGGCAAACTAAGCCGTAACTTTACAGAGAAAGCAGACCAATTCATTTTGAACAAATGGGTCGGTATTCCTTTCTTCTTCGTTATCATGTACCTAATGTTCATGTTCTCTATCAATATCGGTAGTGCGTTTATCGACTTCTTCGATATTGGTGTTGGAGCAATATTAGTTGATGGTGGACACCACTTATTAGATGGCCATTTACCAGTTTGGTTAGTCACTGTACTTGCTGATGGTATTGGCGGCGGTATCCAAACGGTTGCGACCTTTATTCCTGTTATCGCAGCGCTTTACCTATTCTTAGCGGTACTAGAAAGCTCAGGCTACATGGCTCGTGCTGCATTTGTACTTGATAAAGTGATGCAGAAGATTGGTTTACCGGGTAAAGCATTTGTCCCACTTGTACTGGGCTTTGGTTGTAACGTGCCTTCAATCATGGCAACTCGTACTCTTGACCAAGAGCGCGAACGTAAACTAGCAGCATCAATGGCGCCGTTTATGTCATGTGGTGCTCGTTTACCGGTATACGCACTGTTCGCGGCGGCGTTCTTCCCAGGTGCAGGACAAAACGTAGTATTCGCTCTGTACATCATGGGTATCGTTGCTTCTGTATTTACGGGTTTGTTCCTGAAAAACACGATCTACCCAGGTAGCAGTGATAGCTTAGTGATGGAAATGCCAGATTACGAATTGCCGACAGTGCAAAACGTAATGTTGAAAACTTGGCAGAAGCTGAAGCGTTTCGTACTTGGTGCAGGTAAAACAATCGTGATGGTTGTGGCTATTCTTAGCTTCCTAAACTCTCTAGGTATGGACGGCAGCTTTGGTAACGAAGATAGCGAAAACTCAGTACTGTCTAGAGCAGCTCAAGTTGTAACACCTGTATTCCAACCAATTGGTATTACTGAAGAGAACTGGCCTGCAACGGTTGGTATCATCACAGGTATTTTCGCTAAAGAAGCCGTTGTTGGTACATTAAATAGCCTATATACAACGCCTTCTGATGAAGAAGCAGCTGAGTTTGACTTAGCAGCAAGCCTGCAAGAAGCGGTAATGACGATCCCTGAAAACCTAGCCGGATTGAGCTACTCAGATCCATTAGGTATTGAAGTTGGCGACTTGTCTGACTCTAATTCTGTAGCAGCTGACCAAGACGTCGATACCTCTATCTTTGGTAACTTGAAAGACAAGTTTGTATCTGGTCATGCGGCATTCGCTTACTTGATTCTTATCCTGCTTTACACGCCTTGTGTGGCCGCGATGGGTGCTTATGTTCGTGAATTTGGTCAGACGTTTGCACGCTTCATCGCGGTTTGGACGATGGCTCTTGGTTACTTTGGTGCGACTTTCTACTACCAAGCGGCAAACTTTGCTGCGCATCCTGTGACAAGTGCAGTATGGATGGTGGCGATTGCTGGTGGTTTTGTGGTGACGTATCGCGTCTTCAAGAAAGTGGGCAGTAAGCAGAAAGCACTAGAGGTGCAAGTAGTATGATTTTAACTGAACTTCATCAATACATTGATAGCCACGGCGTTGCGGCTCGTAAAGAGCTCGCTGCAAAGTTTGGCATGAGTGAAGATGGCGTCGATGCGATGCTGAGTGTTTGGGTCAAGAAAGGGAAAGTTTCTCGCTTGGTCGATACGAATAAGCATGGTCATACAACGCGTATTCGCTACACCATCAGCAAACAAGATGGTTTGTCGCTTAACGTGATGATGTAGTTCGGTCTTCAGACTCTCGTTGAAAAAGGCGAGATTAGAAAATGACAAAGCCGCTTATCTAAGATGAGCGGCTTTTTGTTATGTGTCTTTTCTGAAGTGTTTTGCTTTAAAGCTCAATGAGATGAACTCGAATTATGCTTTCTTGAAGATAGAGCTCAGTGACAGAACGTTTTGGATACGAGTCAGGATAGCGGCTTGATCTTCTTCACTGCGCTGTTCGCCTTTTGTATTACCCCATACTGGGCCGGGCCAAGCAATGTCGTCTTTGAAGCGTGCAATATGGTGGATGTGCAGTTGTGGCACCATATTACCCAGCGCACCAAGGTTCAATTTGTCTGGTTGGAACGTTGCTTCTAATGCTTGGCTTACCGCCTGAGATTCATGTAGGAACTGCTGTTGCCCTTTCATTGGTAAGTGGTGCAACTCTTTTAGGTTGGCACGTTTTGGTACCAAGATAACCCAAGGCACTGCGTTATCTTTGTGTAGCAGGGCTAAGCTCAGTGGAAATTCGCCGATAAGTGTGGTGTCTTTCGCAAGTTGCGGGTGAAGTTCGAAGCTCATGATCTTTCCAATTAATTGTTTTACATGAGTATAAGGTCGGAGTTTGAATGTGGCTAGGGCTTACGTTCTCAATAAGCAGATTCCCTATCACGTTCGTCCCTCACTGTAGGGAATGATGGTGAGAAGAGGGATAACGATTTGGTGTGGTTTGATGGCGCATCATTGATGTTGTCTTGGATTCACTACACCTATTCTCGTCATCTCCTAGAGCGACGAATGAGCGTAATAGGAGATCTCTTGCAGTGTAGGTTAGCTAATCGCTTAAATAATCGAGTAAACAAACCTCCAGACAAAAAAAAGGTTGACGCTTTCACGTCAACCTTTCTAATTTTCTCGAATCTCGAATCTCGAATCTCGAATCTCGAATCTCGAATCTCGAATCTCGAATCGCTTACATGCGCTCTAGAGTGTCGATACCTAGAAGCGATAGACCTTGCTTGATCGTCTTCGCTGTTAGTGCAGCAAGCTTCAGACGGCTCTGCTTAACAGCTTTGTCTTCAGCAACTAGGATAGGGCACGCTTCGTAGAAGCTAGAGAATTGACCAGCTAGTTCGAACAGGTAGCTACACATGATGTGTGGTTGACCTTCACGAGCAACAGACTGTACTGCTTCTTCAAACTGTAGAAGTTTCGCGATAAGCGCTTTCTCTTTCTCTTCAGTGATTTTGATTTCACCTTCAAGCGAGTCCATAGAAATGCCAGCTTTAGCAAATACAGAAGCAACACGAGTGTATGCGTACTGCATGTATGGTGCTGTGTTGCCTTCGAATGCAAGCATGTTGTCCCAATCGAACACGTAGTCAGTAGTGCGGTGCTTAGAAAGGTCTGCGTACTTAACCGCTGCCATAGCAACAGTGTTCGCGATCGCTTTCTTCTCGTCTTCTGCTAGTTCTGGGTTCTTAGATTCGATTAGCTGCGCTGCACGAACTTCGGCTTCATCAAGAAGATCAGCAAGACGAACAGTACCGCCTGCACGAGTCTTGAATGGTTTACCGTCTTTACCTAGCATCATGCCGAATGCGTGGTGCTCAAGAGAAACAGATTCTGGGATGTAACCTGCTTTACGAACGATAGTCCAAGCTTGCATTAGGTGTTGGTGCTGACGTGAGTCGATGAAGTAAAGTACGCGGTCTGCGCCTAGTTCTTCAAAACGGTATTTTGCACAAGCGATATCAGTGGTTGTGTAAAGGAAGCCGCCGTCACGTTTCTGGATGATAACGCCCATTGGGTCGCCATCTTTGTTTTTGTATTCGTCTAGGAATACAACCTGTGCGCCGTCATCTTCTTTTGCAAGACCTTGCTCTTTCAGATCCGCAACAATAGTTGGAAGCATGTGGTTGTACATGCTTTCGCCCATTACGTCATCACGTGTTAGAGACACGTTTAGACGATCGTAGTTGCGTTGGTTTTGAATCATTGTTACGTCAACAAGCTTCTTCCACATCTCTGCGCAGAACTCGTCGCCGCTTTGCAGTTTAACAACGTAGCCACGTGCTTTAACTGCGAACTCTTCGTCTTCATCGTAGAGCTTTTTAGATTCACGGTAGAAGCCTTCAAGGTCAGCAAGTTCCATTGAAACTTCACCAGACTCAGCCTGAACGCGCTCAAGGTTTGCGATAAGCATACCGAATTGAGTACCCCAGTCACCGATGTGGTTAGCGCGGATAACGTTGTGGCCTAGAAATTCTAGAGTACGAACTACTGCATCACCGATGATAGTTGAACGTAGGTGACCAACGTGCATTTCTTTAGCAACGTTTGGCGCAGAGTAATCCGCAACAATAGTTTGCGTTTCAGCAACGGCAACACCAAGGCGAGAGTCAGCCAATGCTGCGTCTGCTTGTTTGGCTAGGAAAGCTTCATCTAGGAAGATGTTTAGGAAACCCGGACCTGCGATTTCAACTTTAGACGCGATACCGTCTAGGTTTAGAACGTCCAATACTTTTTGAGCAAATTCTCGTGGGTTAGTGCCTAGTCGTTTAGCAACGCCCATAACGCCGTTTGCTTGGTAGTCACCAAACTGTGGTTTTGCAGATTGACGAACAGCAGCAGGAGAGCCTGCAGGTGCGCCAGCGGCTTCTAGAGCCTGAGATACTTTGTCATTAATAAGTGCTTGGATATTCACACGCGTTTCCTTCAATTCAAGGATGATAAGAGTGGCCGTTAATTCTTGGTCATTAAATTGGTTAATTATGCTTCTAGTTAACGATTTAATGCCAAAATCAGCAGCAGACTCTGTTTAAGTTCACAGAAATGGCGGTAATCATACCAATTTTGTGCGGTTTCTTATAGGTCGAATTGATAGAAAATTAACATTTCCTGAGTGGTTTTTGACAATCGACTTTTAGCAAGACGCGTTTGCATGTTTAAGGAGCGAAAAGAACATAGTTATTGAGTGTTTTTTGTAAAAGCAACGCTTGTTGCAAAAGGCAAAACTGATAACATGCAGCCATTATTTGGAGAACACAGACAATGATGATGAGCCTGAAGCAAGCTGAACTAGAACCACAACAAATGATCGCCCGCCTTGATACTTTTATGGCAAAAATCGAGAGCCTAGGAAATACATTAGGTTTGGATTTAAGCTTTGCTCAAGCGGATCATATTGCGCTGCGAATCAATGACACTGAGCTAGCGAAATCTGCCCATCAAGCGTGGTCTGAGTACGGCTCTACGATTTCTGAGGCGATGATTAATGGTCGTCCAATTGTGGTGTTGGCTTTCGATGAACCCTTGCAAAGCCTTGGCTGGAAAATTGAATGTTTGGAGCTGCCATATCCAGCAGAAGGTAAGATTTACCCAAGCCAAGATTGGGAACATGTAGAGTTTGTGATTCCTTCTCATGCCCAAACAGCTGATGAGTATCTAGCGGATCTTAAAGAAACTTACCCGCAGTTCGCTGCTAACTTTGAAACGCTGGGTGAGCAAGGCGTTAAGATCAAACTCTCTAGCCCGAAAGGCGAGGGTGAACGCTTGAATAACCCAACAGTGGCTTTTAAACATCAAGGGATTTGCATCAAGCTGCATCCACACTCTTTGAAGAAGATTGTGGAATCAGAACAGGCTTAATTTGAATAGAGAGTTGCTAGGAAAGAGATTCCTGATCTCGCCTTGGCTCGTCGGAATGACGGGGTGTTCGATGAAATTTGCCAGAGTCTATCTTTGGATAGTGACAGACTGAGCGTTCGAGAGCGTATGTTAGAGCCTATAGCTCGAAGGTTCATCACCGAGTTCGTCATTCCCGATAGCGACGAAGGAGCGTAGTCGGGAATCTCTCAAAGCGAGTCTGATCATCAGATACAAAAAACGCGCGATGGGCTTTCCCTATTGCGCGTTTTTTATTGGGTTCTAACTGGAAGTCTTACCGGAAATCGAATATCCGATTTACAGAATTACAGTCTTGTTGCCGTAAACAAACACATGATCATTGATCACCTTGTTTAACGCCTTACTTAATACATTCTTCTCTACGTCACGACCGGCTTGTGCCATGTCTTTCGCGCTGAAGTTGTGATCCACAGGGATAACATCTTGCTTGATGATTGGACCTTCATCCAAATCATTCGTCACAAAGTGTGCCGTTGCGCCAATGATCTTCACGCCGCGCTCATACGCTTGTTGGTATGGCTTCGCGCCAATAAATGCTGGCAAGAAGCTGTGGTGGATATTGATGATCTTGTGGTTGTATTTTTCAACAAAACCTGGTGTCAGCACTCGCATGTACTTAGCCAAAACAAGGTAATCCGCCTCGTACTGGTCAATCACTTCTAGCATCTTCTTCTCATGTTCTTCACGGTTTAGCCCTTCGTGAGAAACATGGTGGTAAGGGATGTCAAAACGCTCGGTTAGGCTTTGTAGAATGTCGTAGTTACCGACAACGGCCGCAATTTCAACGTCTAAGCTGCCATCGAAGTTCTTCATTAGAATGTCGCCAAGGCAGTGTGCTTCCTTGGTCACGAGTATCACAACACGCTTGCGAGACGAATCAACAAGCTTACGTTTCGTATTTGGTGGCAGGGCTTGGTCTAAATCGGCAAGCAAGGTTTCATCATTGAAATAGCCTTCCAGCTCGGTGCGCATAAAGAAGTGGCCACTTGTGTTATCTACGAACTCATTGTTGTGCACAATATTGAGTTGGTGTTTGTAACAAATGTTGGTGATCTTCGAGATGAGGCCTGGGGCATCAGTACAATGTGTTAGTAAAGTTTTTCTTTCCATTTGTATCTTACTTCCATGAATGTTGCACTTTTTTATATGAAATCGGGATTCTTCAAATTTAATGCAGGCCGTCGAACGGTGAACTGAGCCGCAATATCACCGTTATAATTAATCTATTATCAATTTGGTTTCAACAAAATCTACCGTTCATTTAGGGGATTAATAAATTGAGAGGCTTAACAAATTCAGGTAGAGGTTAGATTTCTGACGGTTTTAACCGATATTCTCGGTCAAGTTCCACTAGAGCGAGCCAACATTTTCAGCCATGCATAGGTGATCATTTATGGATAAAGAGTTACTAGCGAAAAAGTTATATTGTAAGCGTGTAAATTCATTAGTTGGTGATGTTCAGGTGGACGGCAACGTTCTTGATGAAATGTGGGAAAGCAAAGCTTCTCCGACTGATGCTGCTAAAGCTATGCAACCAAGTGATTCCGGTTTTTCTGGGGCGTCTTGGTTATCTCGTTACTTGAATCGCAAGTAGTTAAACAACCCCTTCATTTGTTTTGGGCTAGGTTGGTTAACAAGACTTAGCCTGCTATGTTCTATTCGATAGACACCTCCGGTGTGCAGTTATTTCTGATTCGCACCGGCTCACTAAACCTGCCATAATTCGCCTTCTATTTTTCTAAACCACGTACTCTATGATATCTAAAACGTTTTCTGCTGATGGTGCTCTGGGTAAAGCGATCCCTGGGTTTCAACCACGACAAGCTCAGTTGGACATGGCTGAGGCGGTCTCACAGGCCATTGAGCAACAAAGCCAATTGGTTGTTGAGGCAGGGACGGGTACCGGTAAGACGTTTGCTTACCTAGTACCGGCACTGCTGAGTGGTAAGAAAACTATTATCAGTACGGGGTCGAAAAACCTTCAAGAGCAGTTGTTTCATCGTGATTTACCATTAATGGTCGATGCGCTTGGTTTTTATGGTCAGGTTGCTCTGCTGAAAGGTCGTTCAAACTATTTGTGTTTGGACAGACTCAGTCGCCAGATGATCGAAAGTCATGGCACTCATACCGATCCAACGCTGTTAGCTCAGTTGGTGAAAGTGCGCAGCTGGTCTTCGGCGACTCAAACTGGTGACTTAGGCGATTGCGATGATATTGCTGAAGATAGCCCAGTTATTCCAACCATTACCTCGACTAACGACAACTGCTTAGGCAAAGAATGCCCGAGCTACACTGATTGCTTTGTGCTTAAGGCGCGTAAAAAAGCGATGGATTCGGATGTTGTCGTAGTAAACCACCATCTATTCCTCGCGGATTTAGCGATCAAAGAAACCGGGTTTGGTGAGCTGATACCTGAAGCCGATGTGTTTATCTTCGATGAAGCGCATCAACTTCCCGATATCGCCAGTCAGTATTTCGGACAATCAGTATCAAGCCGACAAATCCAAGAACTAGCCAAAGACATTGAAATCGCTTACCGCACTGAAGCCAAAGACATGCGGCAGCTGCAAAAGGTTGGCGAGAGGCTCATTCAATCAGCCGCCGATTTACGCATTGTGCTCGGCGACACCGGCTTTCGTGGTAACTGGCGTGAAGCATTGAAGTCAGAGTCGATTGCGAGAGAGCTCGTGCGTTTACAAGATGCGTTGCAACTGGCTGTGGATGTATTGAAATTAGCATTGGGTCGAAGCCAGTTGTTAGACACGGCTTTTGAGCGTGCAACCATGATTAAGTCGCGTATCGAACGTGTGTGTGATGTGTCGATTACCGGTTATTCCTATTGGTATGACACCACGCCACGCCACTTTGCTTTGCACATCACGCCTCTTTCGGTTGCGGATAAATTCCATGAGCAGATTGAGCTAAAACCGGGTGCTTGGGTGTTTACCTCTGCAACTTTGGCTGTGTCGGATGATTTCGACCATTTCACCTCTCGACTCGGGTTAAAACCGTCAGCACAGTTTTCACTGCCAAGCCCGTTTGACTATCCAAATCAGGCGCGTTTGTGTGTGCCTCGTTATCTTCCCGAACCAAATAGCCCGGGTTTAGCGGATAAGCTAGTAAGAATGCTGACTCCTGTGATTGAGCAAAACCAAGGTCGCTGTTTCTTCTTGTGCACCTCACACAGCATGATGAAAGAGTTGGGGGAACGATTCCGTGAAACGCTCTCGGTTCCCGTTCTGCTACAAGGTGAGACAAGTAAGCAAAAAACCTTAGCCGAATTCATGGAATTAGGTAACGCATTGCTGGTGGCCACTGGCGCCTTCTGGGAAGGTATAGATGTTAGGGGCGACGCATTAAGCTGTGTTATCATCGATAAATTGCCCTTTACCGCCCCAGACGACCCGTTACTTAAGGCTCGAATCGAGGACTGTAAGCTGAAAGGGGGTGATCCTTTTGCACAAGTACAGTTACCAGACGCAGTGATTACCTTGAAACAAGGTGTTGGCCGATTAATACGTGATAAACGTGATAATGGCGCTTTAATTATTTGCGATAACCGCTTGGTGACCCGCGATTACGGTGGTGTGTTTTTGGCGAGTTTACCGCCTATCCCACGTACCCGTGACTTAGGGATCATTAAAGAATTCTTAGCTAAAGACCATTCAACCGCTGCTGAGTAATTGGCATTGTTGAGTTTAGCCATTATTTTTAGATTAGATAACGAATATTTGAGACACGAATGAGCGCGAAAATTCTTGCAGTAGATACCGCAACTGAAAACTGTTCAGTTGCACTAGTAATGGGTGACCAGGTGTTCGCACGTAGCGAAGAGGCTCCTCGAGACCATACGAAAAAAATTCTACCTATGGTTGATGAAGTACTGAAAGAAGCGAATGTCGCTTTAACCGATATTGACGCAATCGCGTTTGGCCAAGGCCCAGGCAGTTTCACGGGTGTGCGTATTGGTATCGGTATTGCTCAAGGCTTGGCTTTTGGTGCGGATTTACCAATGATTGGTGTCTCTACACTGGCAGCGATGGCGCAAGGCAGCTACCGTAAATTTGGTGAAACTCATGTAGCAACAGCGATTGATGCGCGTATGAGCGAAGTGTACTGGGCTCGTTACAGCCGCGAACAAGATGGTCGTTGGACTGCGGTTGATGCCGAATGTGTAACGCCACCAAGTGAACTGGCTGCGCAGTTAGAAGCAGATTCTGAAATATGGGCGAAAGTCGGTACCGGCTGGGAAGCTTATGCCGAGCATATGGATACACTTGCGATCAACACCAAAGCGTGTGAAGTGCTATTCCCAGAAGCTCAAGATATGGCGTTCCTTGCTCAATTTGCTTACGCAGAAGGTAAAGCGGTTGCAGCAGAAGAATCTGAGCCAGTTTATCTTCGTGACAAAGTGACTTGGAAGAAACTGCCAGGTCGCGAATAATTTTTACAAGGTTCTGATGCAAATTAGGTCTAAATGCGTATTATTTAGATTTGAGAGGGCAGATATTTAGTCATGGTATCAATTAACAACTTACCTCCTTCTTCGATAGGCAGCACGTCTAAGCCGAATCGAATTAAAAAGAAGGAGCAGGCAAAAAAATCTGATGCTAGCACTGCGGTTGGGCAACCGACTAAGGCCGCTAATGCTGTTTTTCACTCTATTCGTCAAGTTAAAGAGTCTGAACTACACAAGGCTCAAATCCAGTATGATCTTCCAGAAGGCCGAGGACGTAAGGCTATGGAAGAGTATATGGATGTAATGAATCAGGCGAAGAAAGAAGAACTTGCAAAGCTTATCGGTGTCGATATCTACATCTAGAGCTTCTTATTAATGCCTGTTTAAGGACCAGAACCATGTCAAATTATCTCTCTAAATTACGCTTAATAGCCCTTTCTCTTGGTGTCTTGGTACTTGCCGGGTGTTCATCACTTCCTAGCGAACTTGAAGCAAAATCAGAGCCTGTAATTAGTGATTACCAACAGTGGGTCGACCAACTACCGGAGGCGAAAAGTGTTCGATTGGGTGGCGTTATCTCTAAAGTAACCAACTTGAAAGATAAGACTCGAATCGAAGTTGCTAATATGCCGATTTCGAGTAGCGGTAAGCCAGACCTAGACGCAGAGCCAAGCGGACGTTTTGTTGGTTATATTGAAGGGTATGTTGAGCCTCTAAGTTTTGCAGAAGGCCGTCTGATTACACTGGTTGGTCAGTCAAGCGGAAGTGAAGATGGAAAAATAGGGGAATACCCTTACATCTTCCCTGTGATGAAAGTGGACAACCAACGACTGTGGAACATCACTGAGCGTGTTGTTGTTAACGATTTTGCACCAACCTACTACTCGTGCAGAAGTTTACATTGTCGCAGTTTTCAAACGATGCCAAGACAAGGTCGAGTGATACAGGACGTAGAGTAATTAACTTTTTAGACGTTGATTGCGCAAACAGATGGAACTAAGTGTTTGATGATTGAAAAGTCATACTCCCTTGCGAGCGGGACGCTTGCAACACAACAGATTGGCAACCCACAAACGACCGCAACGACGGTCGTTTTTATTCATGGGTGGTTGGATAATTCGTCCAGCTTTAATCCGGTTATGCAGCAAGTCGCCAAGTTTGCGCCCAATGCTCACCTTGTTGCTATCGATCTCTTCGGACACGGCTTCTCGTCGCACAAATCGGGAAGTTACTACCCATTTCATGATTATATAGATGACTTGCATCAGTTGGTGACTAAATTATCGCCAAACAGACTGGTACTGGTAGGACATTCACTTGGTGCATTGATAGCAAGTTGCTATAGTGCCGCCTTTCCTGAAAAGGTGTCAGGATTAATTCAAATTGAAGGTCACGGACCTCTTTCAGAAGCTCCCCAAGAAACGGTTTCTCGCTTGAGAGATGGGGTACTCAGTCGTCTTCGACAGCGAAGAAAGCCTTCACGTCCTCTGGCAAGCCTTGAGGATGCTATTAAGCTGAGAGCTCACGCCAATCAAATCAATGCTGAATTAATTGCTCCTATTGTCGAGCGAGGAATTGTCGAGTTAGATAACTCTTGGCAATGGCGATGCGACCCTAACCTAAAATGTGACTCGTTATATCGAATGTCACAGGCGCACGCTGAAGCGATCATGGCGGCTATTGAATGCCCTCAATTAATAGTTTTAGGAAATGATGGATTCCGACATTTGCAGCATAATCGCTACAAATCAGCCCATAGTTCTCTGAATATAGAGACTGTTCCTGGCGGACATCATTGCCATTTAGAGAGCCCGGAGCTAGTTTCAGAGCTAATTCTTGGTGTAGTTAACAAAATTTAAACAAGTGTTTGAGCCTTTTAGTGCTCATGCACTAAAGCTGTGCTGTAATACCGCAATGATAAAAAGCGGCGAAGCAGTCGTCAGCTGATAAACGAGGAGTAACATAGTGGACAAACCTTGGCTTTCACGTTATCCAAGTGACGTACCAGAAACGATCAACCCAGATCAGTACCCATCTCTTGTAGAAATGTTTGAACAGTCGGTACAGAAGTACGCGGACCAACCTGCATTCGAGAACATGGGCTCGATTATGACATTCCGTAAGCTTGAAGAGCGCAGCCGTGCTTTTGCCGCTTACCTACAGAATGACTTGAAACTGAAGAAGGGCGATCGCGTCGCGCTAATGATGCCAAACCTACTGCAATACCCAATTGCACTATTTGGTGTATTGCGTGCAGGTATGATTGCAGTGAACGTCAACCCACTGTACACACCTCGTGAGCTTGAACATCAACTGAACGATTCTGGTGCAAAGGCGATTGTTATCGTATCTAACTTTGCGAGCACGCTAGAGAAAGTCGTTGATAACACGCCGGTTAAACACGTTGTTCTAACTAGCCTAGGGCAAATGCTGCCACGCGCGAAAGGGACAATTGTCGACTTTGTAGTGAAATACGTAAAAGGCATGGTGCCTAAGTATGATCTGCCGGGTGCTATCTCATTCAGAAAAGCGCTGCACAAAGGTCGTCGTCTTCAATATGTGAAACCGTTCATGGCGGGTGATGACATCGCGTTCCTACAGTACACTGGTGGTACAACAGGTGTAGCGAAGGGCGCAATCCTAACGCACCGCAATATGATTGCGAACGTACTTCAAGCGAAAGGGGCTTACGGTCCTGTTCTGCAAGAAGGCCGCGAGTTGGTTGTAACGGCATTACCGCTTTACCACGTATTTGCACTGACGGTGAACTGCTTACTGTTTGTTGAGATGGGTGGTCGTAACCTTCTAATTACTAACCCTCGTGACATTCCTGGCTTTATCAAAGAGCTGCAAAAGGTTCCGTTTACCGCAATTACCGGCGTAAACACCTTGTTTAATGCGCTAGTTAATAACGAAGATTTCCACGAGTTGGATTTCAGTAACCTACGCCTATCTGTTGGCGGCGGCATGGCGGTTCAACGCGCTGTTGCTGAGCAATGGAAGAAAGCGACAGGCATTCACCTATTGGAAGGCTATGGCTTAACTGAGTGTTCACCACTGGTAACGGGTAACCCATACGACCTGAAAGACTACACAGGTGCTATCGGCCTACCAGTACCATCGACAGAAGTTCGTATTGTTGATGATGAAGGTAAGGTTATTGCTAATGACCAAGTAGGCGAGCTACAAGTTCGTGGCCCTCAAGTGATGCAAGGTTACTGGCAGCGCCCTGAAGCGACCAAAGAAGTGATCGATCAAGACGGTTGGTTATCGACAGGTGACATCGTTAAGTTTGATGACGAAGGCTTGTTGTACATCGTTGACCGTAAGAAGGACATGATTCTTGTATCAGGCTTCAACGTCTACCCGAACGAGATTGAAGACGTTGTGGCTCTGCATGGTAAAGTGCTTGAAGTAGCAGCTATCGGTCAACCTCATGAAGTGTCTGGTGAATTGGTTAAGATCTACGTTGTGAAGCGTGACCCTAGCCTGACCAAAGAAGACATTATCGCGCACTGTCGTGAGCACTTAACGGGTTACAAAATCCCTAAATTAGTCGAGTTCAGAGATGATCTTCCAAAGACTAACGTAGGTAAGATCTTACGCCGCGTACTGCGTGAAGAAAACGATGCAGAACTTGCGAAACGCGCTAGCGAATAATTAGCCCGTTTGCGCGAAAGTACTGCACCAAAACCATTGAGGCGCTTAATCTAAGCGAGCGCTGAAAAATGGTGTTAGAATGCCGACAGTTAATGTCGGCATTTTTGTATCCGGCGATCAAATAGAAACCTGTGAGAGTTTTTGTGGATTATCAAATCATTACCCAATTGAAAGACCTTGAGCGAGTTTGCCAACAAGCACGTGAAGCCGATGTCGTTATGCTTGATACGGAGTTCGTTCGTACTAGAACCTATTACCCTCAATTAGGCTTGATTCAGTTATTTGATGGTGAAACGCTGTCACTGATTGACCCTATTGCTCTTGATGACATGACACCGTTCGTTACCTTGTTGAAAGACGCATCAGTATTGAAAGTGCTGCACGCGTGCGGTGAAGATTTGGAAGTGTTCCAGAACGCATTTGGCTGTACACCAACACCAATGGTTGATACACAGATCATGGCGGCTTTCTTAGGTCATGGTTTATCAACGGGCTTTGCTGCTCTGGTTTCAGAGTTTGTCGGTGTCGATCTCGATAAGAGTGAATCTCGCACAGACTGGCTAGCGCGTCCGCTTTCTCAAAAACAATTGGACTACGCAGCAGCAGACGTGCATTACCTAATGCCAATGTACAACAAGCTTCTAGAAAAAGTGATGGAAGCTGGCTGGTGGGAAGCGGCTCAGCAAGAGTCTGATTTACAAGTTGCCAAGCGCATTCGTAAAGTAAACCCAGATACAGCCTACCTTGATATTAAAGGGGCGTGGCAGCTTAAACCTAAGCAATTAGCGATCTTACGACCTCTAGCAACTTGGCGTCTAAAAGAAGCAATCAAGCGCGATTTAGCGCTGAACTTTGTCTTCAAAGAACAAGACCTATGGGCTGTGGCGCGTTTTGCGATGAAAGATCCCAAGCACATGGAGCAAGAGGGTTTTGATTACCGCTCTGTGCGTCGCCATGGTGCGAAGATCAGCTCAATCGTAAAGTTAGCGGAACATACACCAGAAGAAGAGTACCCAGCACCAGTAGAACGTCTAATGGACTTCCCTGGCTACAAGCAACTCTTCAAAGTGCTGAAAGATGAAGTGAAAACAGCATCACAACACAGTGGTTTGGCGACGGAATTCTTGGCATCGAAGAAGCAACTTAACCAAATGTTAAGCTGGGTGTGGAAGCACGATCGTAACCCAGAAAAGCTGCCTGATGTTATGCAAGGCTGGCGTTTAGATGTGGTTGGCGAAAAGCTGAGTAAAGCGATCAAATAACCGCTTGCTGCTTTAAAGCCTAACTTAGTTACAGTTATAAACTGCACATACAAAAAAGAGAGCCTAGGCTCTCTTTTTTATTCAATCAATACAAGCAAGTGTATTACCTGCCAATCTTGTTCAGAAAGATTATCGATCTTCTTCTGGAAGCTTAACATTCAACTCTAACACTGAGATGTCGTCATCTTTGTGTTCAAAAGTCAGATCAACCATTGATGGATCGACCTCAACGTACTTGGCAATACACTTCAAGATGTCTTCTTTTAGTTGCGGCAGGTAAGACGGCGCTGGGTCGTCATGGCTGCGTCGTTCGGCAACAATGATCTGCAAACGTTCTTTGGCTAGGTTTGCGGTTGTCTTTTTCTGTGGTCTAAAAAACTCTAATAATGACATTGTGCATTAGCCCCCGAACAGTCGTTTGAAGATGCCTTTCTTCTGTTCCGTTAAGAAGCGGAAGTCAACTTGGCTACCCAGTAGTCGCTCTACAGTATCATTGTAAGCCATACCTGCGTCGGTTGCTTCGTCAAAGATAACTGGAACACCCTTGTTCGATGCGTTCAGTACCGCTTGGCTCTCTGGAATTACACCCAGTAGAGAGATGTGCAGGATTTCTTCAACGTCTTCAACACTGAGCATCTCACCTTGAGTTACACGTGCTGGGTTGTAGCGAGTCAATAGAAGGTGTGTTTTCACTGGCTCTAAGCCGTCTTCAGAACGACGAGATTTAGAGTCAAGAATACCTAGAATACGGTCTGAATCGCGTACTGAAGAGACTTCTGGGTTGGTGGTTACAATCGCTTCATCAGCGAAGTACAACGCCATAAGAGCGCCTTGTTCGATACCCGCAGGAGAATCACAGATGATGAAATCAAAGCCCATTTCATCCAGTTCATCAAATACACGACGAACACCATCTTTTGTTAGTGCGTCTTTATCACGAGTTTGAGAAGCAGGAAGAATGAACAGGTTCTCTGTGCGCTTGTCTTTGATCATCGCTTGGTTCAGCGTCGCTTCACCATTGATAACATTAACGAAGTCGTACACAACACGACGCTCACAACCCATGATTAAATCTAGGTTACGCAGACCGATATCAAAGTCGATAACTGCGGTTTTCTTTCCTTTTAAAGCCAGACCCGAGGCAATAGCTGCACTGGAGGTCGTTTTGCCTACCCCGCCTTTACCTGACGTTACAACGATAATGCGTGCCATTCTGTTTTCCTTTTATTTCTCTTATATTGCGAGGACATCAACGTGTAATACATCGTTTGCCATACTGAACATGGTTTTCTTCTGCCAGTACTCGCTTTCAATTTGATCGCTGAGCCAGTAATTTCCAGCAATGGAAACCAGCTCGGCTTGTAAGTCATTACAAATTATTTTTGCTTCAGTTTGACCACTTGCACCTGCAATCGCACGGCCGCGTAAAGTGCCATGAATATGGATGCTGCCATCGGCAATCACTTCCGCGCCTGCACTCACATGGCTGAGTATCAATAGATCGCCATCTTTCGCATAAACCTGCTGACCAGAACGAATAGGGGTTCTAATCACTTTGATTGGTGCCATTTTCGCTGGAGCTTGAGATGGCGACTTGCTTGCCGTCATCACTGCAAAACCGGCTTCTTTAGCGAGGTTTTGCATTCGCTTATCAGAACAGCCTGCCACACCAACCGGGATCATGCCCGCTTGAGATATACCATTTTTAAGTTGCACAAAATCGATATCGCCCGCGACTTTACTGATGTTGATAACAACAGGTGCGGCAGCGAAAAACGTAGGTGCTTGGTCTACTTTCTCTTGAAGAAAAGAGACTGCATTTTCGACTTGATTATCGGATAAGTGCAAAACAGATAGCGTAAAGCTGCTACCTTTTAGATCTGGGTTACTAGACATCGAAAAACTACAGGACCTCAATAGCGGATTAGTACAATTTCTTTATCAATAAAATAAAGGGCATTGCCTGAAACTAGGTTTATCATGTTATATTCCCAAACCAAGCACAGCAAGTAATCTTGTTGTCAAATGGACGTTTTGTTCCCAATATTTCCCTAACATAAACTATTGATCTCGCAAGTGAGAGTTTTGTAGTCATAATCAATTAAAAGGTTTGTCATGCTGTGTTCTATATATAAAAGCTCAAAGAAAGAAGGAACATACCTTTATATCCCTAAGAAGGATGATTTTTCACAAGTTCCTGACGCATTGATGCAAATGTTTGGTAAACCTAGTTTTGTAATGGTAATTAAAATGGATGGCCGTAAACTGGCTCAAGTAAACATCGAAAAAGTGAAAGAATCACTGAATACCGATGGTTTCTTTTTACAGGTTCCGCCACCACCAGTTAACGAACTTGAGCTTCATAAAGAGCGTAAAGCTCAACAGAAATCTCAAGACGAAGAGTGATAGCCACCTCAATTCAAGGAGGAGTGATCGTTGAGTAAATTTTCGAAAACCATATTGGCTGTGTCGGCATTACTATTGGGTAATAGCCTGACCATAAGTTCAGTACAAGCTGAAGAACTGAGCTTCGAGCAATATGTAGAAAAACTAAAACAACAAGGCCGTGAAGAAGGCATCTCTGAAGCGATCATTGATGAAGCCTTTGATGGTGTAACGTTTAAGCCAAGAGCGGTAAAAGCCGACAAAAACCAACCTGAGAAAAAACTGACTCTGGATGAATACATTCCACGAGCGGTTCCAGATTGGAAAGTGAAGCAAGCAAGGTCACTCTACAAGGAGCATTACACCGCGTTAAAGCGTATTGGTGATGAATATGGTGTTCAACCAAGATTCATTGTCGCGCTATGGGGCGTTGAGAGTAATTTTGGTAAGTTCACGGGCAATTACAGTGTTATCGACGCCCTAACGACCATGGCTTATGAAGGACGCCGAGAAGCTTTCTTCCGTAGCGAAGCGATGGCGGCATTGAAGATTCTTGATCAAGGCCATATTGCACCAAAAGAGATGAAAGGCTCTTGGGCTGGTGCGATGGGTCAACCTCAGTTTATGCCAAGCTCATTCTTAGCTTACGCCGCTGATGGCAGTGGTGATGGCAAGAAAGACATTTGGGGCACTGAAGAAGACGTATTTGCTTCGGCGGCCAATTATCTCAGCCAATCAGGGTGGGATGACAAATATACTTGGGGTCGTCAGGTTCATGTTCCGTCAACTGTGTCGATCGATTTACAAGGTCGAGACGAAGACAAAGCGAAATACTTAAAAGAGTGGTCTGAACTCGGTATTAAACGCTATGACGATCGCCCACTGCCAACACTTGATGAAGACATTAAAGCTTGGTTAATCATGCCGGATTATGAAACCGGACGTTCGTACCTCATTTATAACAACTACAATGTGTTAATGAAGTGGAATCGTTCTTACTACTTTGCTTTGGCAGTAAGCCACCTAGCCGACAGAATTAAGTTTGATTAACAGACCTAAGTCGCTTTGAATAGCATTTGGCCTATCATAGGCAGAACGAACTAAAGGACTCTTCGGAGTCCTTTTTGATTTTATATTTCAGAGATTTAATAAGGTGATCTTGTGCTAACAGATAGAGCTGCACAGATGGTGATATTCCATGCGCTGATCAAGCACGAAGGCTTTACCAGTGCTGCAAAAAGCTTGAACGTTTCGGTGTCTCATATCAGTAAGCAAGTCGCTTTGCTTGAAGACTCAATCGGCATCAAGTTGGTACAACGAACCACACGAAGCCTCACGCTGACTGAAGCGGGAGACGTATTCTATCAACATTGTGAGCAGCTGTTTAACACGGTGAAAGCAGCTCAGATGGATATGGATAGCCAGCGCGATGATATCTCTGGAATACTACGCGTCGGTTTGTCGCAGTCATTTGGCACACTCCATATCATTCCGGCGATTGATCAACTCAGACAGCTTTATCCTCAGTTGAGAATCGAGGTCCACTTGTTCGACTATAAGGTGGACATGATTGAAGAGCGCTTGGATCTCTGGATCACCAACAATGAAGATTTGCCTGAAGGTTACATTGCGCAGCGATTAGCCGACAGTCAGTTTGTGGTGGCTGCGTCACCGGATTATCTGATTAAGGCTGGGACGCCACATGTACCTTCCGATTTGATTGACCATAACTGTCTTATCTATCGCAGCCGTGAACGAGATTACACATCGTGGGCGTTTGACAACGGGCAAGAAAACCTCAGCGTCAAAGTCGCGGGCGATTACTCAGTCGATTTGGCTGAGGCAGTACGAGACGCGGCAGTATCAGGGTGGGGCGTTGCTTATTTGGCGACTTACTTAGTGAAAGAAGAGTTTAGAACGGGCAAGCTCATTCAAGTATTGCCAGAGTGGAGAGCCAGTCAGCTGATGCCATTCTATGCCGTTTACCCGAGCCGAAAGAATATGCCGAAGAAGCTTTCGGCAGTGATTGAGTTCATTAAAGATCATATCGGGTCGCCGACGTATTGGGACAAAAACCTCAAAACTTGCGTTGAACTGCATCGCTAACTGTTTCCTAATCTATAAATATAATTTCCATATGGAAAAAGTACGCTTTTTAATCAAAGTTAATTATTAAAATTCAATAACTTAATTATACTCATAGTTAAATCGTGATTACCCCAACATCACATTAACAACCTCAGCTTGCCGCAAACGATTTCCTCTATAGAATGCGTCGCCTTTCCTACCTACAACTTTTAGGTTGACGCACATGGCTTCCCTACTTGGAATTATCACTATTTTAGTTGCCGCTTGGTTACTATCTACGGACAGAAAAAATATTCCACTAAGAACAGTCTCTTTGGCTTTCTTATTACAAATCTCATTCGCGCTATTGGTTCTGTATGTACCAATGGGTAAAGAAGCGTTGAATGCAGCCACGGGTGCGGTATCTAGCTTGATCAACTACGGTCAAGAGGGGATTAACTTCCTATTTGGTGGCCTAACTAATAACGGATTTGTTTTCGCGATTAATGTTCTTGGCATCATTATCTTTTTCTCTGCACTGATCTCTGGTTTGTACCACATCGGCTTTATGCCAAAGGTGATCAACCTTATCGGTGGCGCACTACAAAAGTTCTTGGGCACAGGTCGTGCGGAGTCACTGTCTGCGACTGCCAATATCTTTGTCGGCATGATTGAAGCGCCATTGGTGGTTAAGCCTTACTTAAAACACATGACAGATTCACAACTGTTTGCTGTGATGGTGTGTGGTTTGGCGTCTGTAGCTGGTGGTACGCTAGTGGGTTATGCATCGCTTGGCGTTGACCTAAACTTCCTGATCGCTGCGGCATTCATGTCTGCACCAGCCGGCCTATTGATGGCTAAAATCTTAGTACCTGGCAGCCCAAATGACGCTCAAGAAAATATTGAGTCTGATGTAGAAATTCCACGAGCAACAAACGTAGTTGAGGCGATGGCAGATGGGGCTATGTCTGGACTTCGTATTGCCGTTGCGGTGGGTGCAACACTTCTTGCCTTTATCAGTGTGATTGCAATGCTGAATGGCTTGCTAGGTATCGTTGGCGGCTGGTTTGGCGTAAACCTAAGCTTCGAACTTATCCTAGGTTATGTGTTTGCACCCGTTGCATGGCTGATCGGTGTGCCGTGGTCTGAGGCTGTGGTTGCGGGCTCATTGATCGGTAACAAGATTGTCGTGAACGAGTTCGTGGCTTTCATCCAACTAATGGATGCTAAAGAGGCGCTAAGTGAGCACTCACAAGCGATCGTAACTTTCGCTCTATGCGGCTTTGCTAACATCTCTACCATGGCGATTCTTATCGGTGGTTTGGGCAGCTTAGTTCCAGAGCGTCGCTCTTTCATCTCACAATATGGCTTCAAAGCAATTTGTGCAGGTGTGTTTGCTAACCTAATGAGTGCTGCTATTGCTGGTGTTGTACTTTCTCTATAGTTAACTGATCATGACTTTACTCCCCCTATAGTAAAGTGACTGATTAATCACAATAATATTCGGTTAGCGTGAAAAAGAGAGCCTATAGTGTAAGAACGTAGGCTTTCTTATTTCATTGAATAGTTTGTACCACAGGGTGTGGTGCAAACCTTTTAGGGGCACAAATGGATTTGTCGATTACTTCTTCTTTGGCGTTAATTGGACTCTTGTCTTTAGCTTGTCAGCTACTTGGCTGGCGTTTGCGTCTTCCCGCGATTCTCCCTCTTCTTATCGTTGGCCTGTTGCTAGGTCCCGGTTTAACTATCCTTAATCCCGATGTTATTTTCGGTGATGTTCTATTTCCGCTGATTTCGTTAGGTGTTGCTATCATTCTGTTTGAAGGTGCATTAACTCTGAATTTCAAAGAAATCAGAGGCCATGGCCGGATGGTGACTCACTTAGTGAGTTTCGGCATGTTGATTACATGGGCGTGCATCGTGATGGGGGCTTATTATTTTGTCGATTTCAGTTGGCCGTTAGCGGCACTGTTTGGGGCATTGGTGGTTGTCACTGGCCCTACGGTAATTGTACCTATGCTACGTAGTATTCAGCCCAAATCCTCTTTAGGCAGTATCTTGCGATGGGAGGGGATTATTATTGATCCTATCGGCGCTCTATTTGCTGTTCTTGTTTATGAATACATTGTCTCTTCTGCCGATCCTACTGGGCATGTACTTTCAGCTTTGGGGCTGACTCTAGCGATTGGTTTGGGGTTCGGCAGTATTGGCGGTCACCTGATTGCTAAGATGTTACAAGGGCACTGGTTTCCGCATTATCTACGTAACGTGGCTGTCCTGACGTTGATGTTGGCGGCGTTCTCTTTTTCTAATGACCTGAGTGAAGAGTCTGGTCTATTAACCGTGACCATCATGGGTATCTGGCTTGCTAACGTGAAAGGGTTGGATCTTGAAGATATTATTGAGTTCAAAGAAACCTTAACTGTGTTACTTATCTCAGCACTGTTTATCTTACTGGCGAGTCGACTTGATTCAGGGACTTTCCTCTCGATAGGTTGGGGGGGTATTGGCTTATTAGCGGTCGTTATGCTGGTGGCTCGTCCTCTGAGTGTGTGGATCAGCGGGATCGGCACGGATCTCAGCTCGGCAGATAAATGGTTTTTGAGTTGGATAGCGCCTCGCGGGATCGTCGCTGCCGCAGTTTCTTCTCTGTTTGCAATCAAGCTTCAAGAAAAGCAATTAATCGAAGGCGCAGACCTGTTGGTGCCAATGGTGTTTTTGGTCATCATCGGTACGGTTGTGATTCAGAGTCTCACTGCCAGTTGGTGGGCAAGGAAGTTAGGTGTGACCCAGGAGAAGGCACAAGGGGTTGTATTCTTTGGTGCGACTCACTTTGCACGGCAGTTTGCCAAAGTACTGGCGACACATAACATTAACAGTGTGCTTGCCGATACCAACTGGGAAAGCATTCGCTTGGCGCGCATGGATAACTTGAATGTCTATTTTGGTAATCCAGCTTCGAGCCACGCTGAAAATAATCTTGATTTGGATGGAATAGGGCGTGCGATGATTGTATCGCCGTATCGTCAAACCAACCCGTTAGTTAGCATGCACTATCAAGACGAGTTTGGAGAGAATAAAGTGTTTGAGCTTGAATCCTCAGAGAATAAACATGAAAGGCATCAAGTGAACCGCGATGGAAATAGAAGTCTGTTTTCTGAAGGCGTGACGTATTCCAAATTGAATTCACTAATGGCTCAAGGCAGCCAAATTAAGAGCACAGGCTTAACAGAAGCATTTGATCTCAACGAGTTTAAGGCTCTGTACCCTAAAGCGATTCCTCTTGGGGTGATTACCGACGGTGATTTTCGCTTAGTGACACAAGGTTCTGACTTGGAAAAACTAGCATCCACCGATTGTGAGATCGTTAGCTTACTACCACCTTCTGAACAGACAGAAAAAACCGATATTCCAGATAAGTAGCGAGTCGCTCTATATTAAAAGTGAGTAGCTTAGTATCAAAAGTGAAAAGCATAGAAAAAGCCGCAACGTTCTTCACGTTACGGCTTTTTCATTTTATTCATACTGTCGCTGCGAGTTACTTTGAGTGAAATTGTTCACAAGCGATCATTGTATTCTCGATTAGGCTCGCTACTGTCATTGGACCTACACCACCCGGTACTGGTGTGATGAAGCTTGCACTCTCTTTAGCCACATCGTATTCAACGTCGCCAACGAGCTTGCCAGATTCCAAACGGTTGATACCAACATCGACCACAACAGCACCTTTCTTAATCCAAGCACCAGGAATGAAGTTAGGCTTACCAACGGCAACCACCACAACATCGGCTTGACGTACATGACCTTCAAGGTCTTTGGTGAAGCGGTGACATGTTGTTGTCGTACAACCTGCTAGAAGAAGTTCTAGCGTCATTGGGCGACCTACGATGTTTGATGCGCCAACCACAACCGCGTGTTTTCCACGTAAGCCGATGTTGTAACGGTCAAGCAGCGTGATGATGCCTTTAGGCGTACAAGAGCGTAACTTAGGCATACGTTGAGCCAAACGACCTACGTTGTATGGGTGGAAGCCATCAACGTCTTTTTCTGGTGTGATGCGCTCAAGAACGTGAGTAGTATCAATACCAGCAGGCAAAGGTAGTTGAACTAGAATACCGTCAATTTCCGGATCTTCGTTCAGTTGGTCTACCAATGTTAATAGTTCATTTTCTGTCGCAGTGGCTGGCAAGTCGTAAGATTTAGATACGAAGCCAACTTCTTCACACGCTTTACGCTTACTTCCAACGTAAACCTGAGAAGCAGGGTCTTCACCCACTAAAACAACCGCTAGGCCCGGAGCGCGTAATCCAGCTTCAGTACGAGCTTTTACACGTGCAGCAACTTCGGAGCGAACCGTTTGAGAAATTAGCTTTCCATCAATATTTTGAGCAGTCATGAATTTCCTTAGTATTGATATTCAAGTTAGTGGCTGATGTTTTTGGCGCATTATTCCAGAAAATCTTTTTGATTACCATCAAGCAAACGTTTGCTTTGCTCTATTTTCCAACACTTATATGTTTGTTGGCCTTTTTTTACCCACTTAGATCAGAATGTTACATAAAGCCGTTGCTTTACTGATTCGAATTCGTATAATTCGTTCCTGTAGCGCGCCCTTAGCTCAGCTGGATAGAGCACCTCCCTTCTAAGGAGGTGGTCGAAGGTTCGAATCCTTCAGGGCGTGCCATTATTTAAAGAAACCCGATAACTCTCCGAGTTGTCGGGTTTTTTGCATTTTACATATCATAAAACACTTCTTTTCAAGCGCGACTCATTTTCTTCTGTTATTCGTTTCATTCGGCTTATGTAATAGAAAGTTAAAATTGTTCGTTTTTTGGGGTTTACATCATTTGGTAATAAAGCCACTATGAATTCACGAAGAATAGACAAGTAAAGCTATTAGCCAGTCGGTTTAGGAATCAAACCTTCTGCTCAATAGCTGATTTAGAGGAAGTAATGGCAGGAAACAGTATCGGACAACATTTCCGCGTGACCACGTTCGGAGAAAGTCACGGTATCGCACTAGGATGTATCGTAGATGGGTGCCCACCAGGATTAGAAATTACCGAAGCAGACCTTCAAAGAGATTTGGATCGTCGTCGCCCTGGTACTTCTCGCTATACAACGGCTCGTCGTGAAGCGGATGAAGTGAAAATCTTATCAGGTGTATTTGAAGGCCAAACTACGGGTACTTCTATTGGTCTATTGATTGAAAATACAGACCAACGCTCTAAAGACTATTCCGAAATTAAAGACAAGTTCCGCCCTGGCCACGCTGACTATACGTACCATCAAAAGTACGGTGTGCGTGATTACCGAGGTGGTGGTCGTTCTTCAGCTCGTGAAACTGCAATGCGTGTTGCTGCAGGTGCAATTGCGAAGAAATACCTAAAACAAGAATTTGGTGTTGAAATCCAAGCTTACCTTTCTCAAATGGGTGATATCTCAATTGATAAAGTGGATTGGAACGAGATTGAAAACAACGCTTTCTTCTGTCCAGATGCCGACAAAGTACCAGAATTTGATCAACTGATTCGTGACTTGCTAAAAGAAGGCAACTCGATCGGTGCGAAGATTCAAGTGGTTGCGACTAAAGTGCCAGTAGGCCTTGGTGAGCCAATCTTTGATCGTCTAGATGCTGACATCGCGCACGCTCTAATGAGCATTAACGCTGTGAAAGGTGTTGAGATTGGTGATGGCTTCGATGTTGTTAATCAACGCGGTAGTGAACACCGTGACCCATTAACTCCAGAAGGTTTCAGCAGCAATCATGCTGGCGGTATCTTAGGTGGTATCTCTACTGGTCAAGATATTGTGGCAAGCATTGCGCTTAAACCAACATCAAGCATCACTGTACCTGGTGACACAATCACGAAAGATGGTGAAGCAACGCAGCTAATCACGAAAGGTCGTCACGATCCATGTGTTGGCATCCGTGCGGTACCTATTGCAGAAGCAATGCTGGCTATCGTGCTGCTTGACCACTTGCTACGTCATCGTGGTCAAAACTTTGGTGTGACAACTGAAACACCACAAATCTAATTCTGCTTCTTTTTATTTAGAATAGAATTGGTAGAAACAAAAAAGGGTTGCTTCGTAATGAAGTAACCCTTTTTCACATTAGCAGGATTATTCGTCCGGTTAGCGACTATCGTCATTAAAGACAGCTAGCAGCTTAAGGCTCTTAATCCATTAATGCACTGAACTTTCAGGATCAAGCTGGAACGAAGGCAAACTCCATTTGAATCTTACAGCCGCCATGCGCAGCAAGTAACCAACTACAAGCGTCACAATTGTCGCCGTGACGTCGTTGATGCCAAGCTCAAGCAAACCTAGGTACAAACCTGAAGCGACAAGTGCGACAGAGGCATACAGCTCTTCATGTAACACCAATGGTGTTTGACGACAGATAAGGTCACGTAACAAACCACCAAAGACACCTGTCACTAATGCCGATACCATGCAAATCATCGGGTGCAGACCCATGGTCATCGCTACTTTGGTACCAATGATACTGAATACGATTAGGCCTAAGGCATCCAAGCGAATAAACAAACCTTTTAGCTTGATAACCCATTTCGCCAACCCGGTTGTAATAACACCTGCTATACAGGTGATGGCCAGATACTGAGGGTTTTCAACCCAACCTAAAGGGTAATGGCCAAGTAAGATATCGCGTACTGTACCGCCGCCAATTGCCGTTGCGCTCGCAACCAACATTACACCAAACCAATCCATTTTTTGTTTGCCTGCACTGAGAGCGCCGGTCATGGCTTCTGCCGTGATGCCAATGATATACAAAACACTTAGTAGCATTGCTGTAGCTCTATTATTTAGGTCTATAAATTGGAGTCTTATAGGCCTTGGAGATATAAAAATGAAGCGCGAGTGTAGTAGTAAAACAGGCGATTGACGAATGAATATTTGTACCGTGAATGAGCATTTCAGATTAGCTAAACTAATCATTCACCTAAAAGTGGTGTAATCTGGGATCAGCAATCGATTGTCACGGTAAAGTATTGGGGGCAACCCAATGCCATTGCTCGTGATAGGGCTTTACCGAGCGCTGAAAAAAACGCAAAATGTCCCCGTTCTTTTCACTTAAATTTGATTTTATGACGCACCAATACCCAGACATCATCGATATTTTCAATCAAACCTTTTTCGATAGCTACAATACCAAGCTCGAACTGGGTGCAGACGAGCCTATTTACCTGCCAGCCGATGAACAGATTTCTCATCACCGTATCGTATTTGCTCGCGGCTTTTACGCGTCTGCACTTCATGAAATAGCACACTGGTGTGTCGCTGGTCCTGAGCGTCGTTTGTTGGAAGATTTTGGCTATTGGTATGAGCCTGATGGTCGAACTGAGGCGGTTCAAGCTGAGTTTGAAAAAGTAGAAATTCGCCCACAAGCGTATGAATGGATAATTGCGATGAGTGCGGGCTTTCCTTTTAATGTCAGCTGTGACAATCTACACGGCGATTTTGAGCCAGATCGTTTGGCCTTTATGAATAAAGTACACAGTGAAGTCATGGGTATCTTTGACGCTGGTCTTCCGCCTCGAGTAAAAATGCTCTCTGAAGCATTGCGCAGCTTCTACGATGTAGAACCTTTATGTACTAGCCAATTTATTGTGAAATAAGAGAATATTATGATTATCGAATTTGAAGAAAAACTACTTGAAGTAATTGATGCTCGCATTGAAAACGCATCAGACGATGAACTGTTTGCTGGTGGTTACTTACGTGGTCATATTTCTCTTTCAGTGGCTTCATGTGAAGACGAAGGCATTGAAGATGTGGCTGAAGTAAAAGCTCGTATTGAACAGAGCCTAGACGACGCTCGCTCTGAACTAACACCAGCAGACCGCACCATCGTTAATGACCTTTGGGTTGAGCTACAAAACCAAGCTTAATCTCGATGTATTAATACTATCCGCTCAGTCCCTTCCTTTCCCATTTTGCTGAGCGAACTGGTTTATTTGAGACTCGTTCGAAATTTTTGAATGAGTCCGTTCATTTCTTGTGATGGTTACATTTTCTTACTACGTTATTCTAATCCCACTTAACGGAATTACAGAAAGGTCACATCATGAAAGTTATCGCATTTGGCGCAAGCACAAGTTCTACCTCAATCAACAAAACACTAGCAACTTATACCAATCCGGAAAATTAACTGATCAGGTCAATCCAATCTCTTGTACACATTTT
>NZ_JBFSVA010000036.1:0-29055 GCF_041467655.1 Vibrio sp. 10N.247.311.49 | reverse complement strand
AAACAAGTCAGATGGTGTGTCTGGGACGGCTATTTGGCCGCCTCATTTTATACTTAAACTGTAAATGTATTGAAGAGTTCATTCAAAAACGCTGATCCCTCGTGCACTCTCACCTCTGCCCGGTCACGGCTTAACCAAAAATCAAATTGACTCTTGTTCAATATCCGTAACCTTTAAAGACCTTGAATCGCTTCGATGAGCTTTTTGATTAGAGCATGGTCTGACTCTATCGCATTGTCATGGTGTAATTACTCTTAATTTTTTTGCTCATATTTTCAGCTATCATGCGCTAATCTAGAAAACGTTAAAGTTCCAGCTCAGTGCTCTAAAGATCGTAAAGCCTCACCTAGCAGGTCTTCTGGCGAAAGGTTAGAATGGGTGTTCATTATACTTTCGATTCTCCTTGTAGGAAAAGAATTACAAGTCTTCCCTCTACCATCAAAGTCCTCTTGTCTTCTGCCGTATGCAATGTACACATTAATGAGAGTACACTCCCTCTCTCTCACTGAGCAGGTAATTTTCCTGAGTTTTTTTTGAAGACCTTCAAACATTCTATCGAGGCTTTGGTCACTATTTGCCTTAGTAAAGTGGCCATAGACTTCAGAGATAGTGCTATTTATTGATAGCTCAAACCTATGTACTTCTTGTTTCATTTGAAATAACTCAAGTATTATTGGGATTTGTATTACACATACTATAACCAAAAACATTGAAAGTTATTGGTTAATCAATTTAGTCAGCTTTGGCTCTCTTTGTTATCAGCTCTTATCGACAAAGCTAATTGCTTGCAGTTACAAAATATATCATTGGAACTCGCCTTGAGTCGCGACGACGAGTAAAACTTCAGGTCTATGAAGCCTCTGGACATTTCCGAGTTACGTTCAGATTGGCGACTAAGTCGTTCGGACAAAATTTACTACTCCGAATCATACAATGTATCGGAAATTGGTAGACCAAACGCAATGCCCTACTAAAACATCAAATGATGTTTTAGTAGGGCTATCAGATTATATTACTATAGGTAAACGGCCCTTTAAGGTTACTAGAAAGCCCCTATTTCAATGCCACCACTGTCGTTTTCAGAAACCACAACATTCATCATGTGTAATGGGTTGGCATTCTCTGATGAACCTTGAGCTTCCCCAAGTGTAACTGACTTAGTTAGAACATCCGAAATACTACCTGTCGATATTTGAACAGTTGCAATTCGACCTTCTGCACGAGCGTAGTTATTCACACCGATACTATATACCCCGAGTTCGAGGCTGTCTCTGTCACAAGTGGCGAAGTAATGCTCTGGCCCATAGCCGCTGGTGTTATCAACATCTAACTCACCAACGTTACCTACCCTATTTTGGTAGTACACCTGCATCCCATTGGGTTCAAACGTATGCAAATCAACATCACCTAGACCATTCCAACTGAGTGTTGCTGTGAACGACCCTGTAGAAGCGATTGCTTCAGGAGTTTGTAATGACGCCAGCTCCGATTGGAGATCGTTTCTTATCATTCCAGCTGGTTGTAAAGAAGTATTTAAATAGGTTTGTATGAGAGTGTGACCAGATGGATCAACCTCTAAATGGCTGACTGGTATCGAGACATTTGTATCGGGCACTGTCCCTACAGCTCTTAAACCATTTATCACCAAATCGAGATCGGCTAGTGTATAAGGTCCATTCAGTTGTGGTGAAGCTGGTGCAATGTGGACTACCCCAAGATTAGATTCATCTAGGTTATCCAATTCCAATGCTGCGTTGTAGGCATTATTAGCAAAAAGATTACCTTGGGAGTGGGCGATAAACAGCATTTTTGCGCCCTGTGTGCCTAACGTCTGAATCCTCGTGTTATGACGAGCGTAATCGCTTGCTGTTGGCGGTGAAGAAAACAAATGACTAACAAGTGCAACTGTTTGGGATGATGCCCAGTCGTAAAGCTCAGTAAGTAGCCCCAACACCAAGTCACTAGGGGCGCTGACAATATTGTAGACTTTATCTAAGAAACCATCAGCTCCACCACCAGTAATTGCTGACCAAAAGATATCAAATCTACCGCCGAGATCGGGGTCTATTTCTTCCGCTCGCTGAATAAATACTTCTGCTATATCTTGAAACGCTGATGCACTAACCGATGAACCAGTTACGTTATAAAAAGTCTCGTATGCTACAGGCTCTGAATTGTACTCATTTCCAATTTGCTTTTGGAATTCAAATGTCGCTAATTTCGCTTCATTTTTTGTATTCCACACTCCATTAAAAAAGCCAACGACATACCCTGGTACTTCACAAACTGTTGCAGAACTTACATTGAAAGAGATTGACGCAGCTAAAGCGGTTATAATAATTTTTTTCATACATCATTCCACGCAATCGATATTAGATGGTAGGCGCGTCACAGTGCCATCAAGAGCTTCATTGAACGCTGAATATGCCGCTGCGCGCTCACGAGTGTTTGCTGTGTAATGTTCTATCGCTTTTAGAATTTGATGTGCATCGGCAGGGTTATCAAAAGCTAAACTCAAGCAACCGATAGCTACAGTAGACTCTTCATCAACTTGGAGGACTGCATCGATATCAGAATGATCAACAAGGACAGCTTCTTGGATAGTTCTGGCAATACTCTTAACTTGTGTCTTTTGACTTGCTGATAAGTTAGCCGCTTCAATATATGCCAATATATCGTCTCGAATGGCTTCGTTATTGGTGACTGAACCTGTAAGCGAATCACTAGTGTCTAAGTCTGGGTACGTTCCTGACGAAACTAACTGACTTAAAGCATCTGTAGGTGAATTGATTGGTGTTGCTGCATTTACATCATCGGCACTATCAGAGTCACCACCACATGCCGTTAGCAACATGATGGCACATATTGGTAAAGCTTCCCTTATTTTCAACTTCATTGTCTACTCCTTGATCATAAATTTTAAGTTACTAAAATATAAGAGATTAACGCCAAGTGCAACGAGTCCCATACCACCCTTGAGCCGACCAAGTTGCCGCTATAGAGACTGGCGTTACATTAATATACCTAGGTCCGTTACACTTATATCAATACAGTAGATGTGGTTTGCATAAGGAAAAGTAAGCCAAATCACAGGTTTCTGAAATGAGTAATCAATCGGTCGTAACTTCTAATGGGGCATTTTCGAGTTTCATGGCACACCTTTGGACAGAAGCTTTTTCTAATTTAGTAAATGATGCATTATCTCCGGTATGGAGGAGCCATCAGAAGAGCACGACCTTAGAGGTTAAGTTCATTGTCACTTATGAGAAGTGAAAAAGCCCACTAGCAGGGCTTTTGTTGCAAGTTGCCACATATGATGCAATGCGCTACAATTGACATCAACAAACAAATGACCAAGGTAATACATATGGCTACTACAAGCGTTAGACTTGATGAGAGCCTAGTAGATAGAGCTGCAACCATTGGAACAGCTTTAAATCGAACGACCCCCAAGCAAATTGAGCATTGGGCGAAAATAGGCAAGATCATGGAGGATAACCCTGACTTAACCTACGAGTTCGTACTGCAGGCAATCATCGCTAAAGCCGAATTAGAGCACGGGAATACGACCTCTTATGAATTTAGCGAAAGTAACAAAGATTGAGCAAACTACGACATTTGCCAAGACAGTAAAAAAGCTACACAAAAACCAAAAACAAGATCTAGATAAAACAGTGAAAGAGGTTATAGAAAACCCTTTTATTGGCGTGATGAAGAAAGGCGATTTGTCTTTTCTTAGGGTGCACAAGTTTAAGATGAACAAGCAGCTCACCTTGCTTGGGTACAACTACGATGAATACGGGACGTTAGTCCTGACCTTAATGGCGTTGGGCAGTCATGAAAACTTTTATCGAGATGCATCCAGAACATTTAGATAACCAAAGCCTCGCCAAGCGCGAGGCTTTTTTTATACCCCTCAAACACCTACAAACTGATTGAAAAAGAACTTAAGGTAGCTAACGCTGAAAGAAAGGTGGAATCTACCCCCGTGAAACATCACGGGGATTAACAGTATGAGAAGAGTGGATAAGTTTTAATATGGTAAAAACCCATGAACAGGGTGTGAATGAGTAAAAGGTCTAGCCAATAATGGGGCACTTTCGAGTTAGAAAGTGCCACAGATAAAGATTCAACCTATGAAAGTTCTGGCCAAAAGTAAGTTAATGCAATGAAACTCCCTAAACCTCAATAGATTAGAACAAGTATTTTAATATCTTAAACACTTGCTCACCGCTACCCCGGCTGCTCAGGGAAAACCTTTACATTAGTTGGTATTTGGTACCAATCTAGTTTTTCACTAACCCAAACATGTGCTTGAGGTTCGAAAATATCAGCTGCCGACATATCAGTTGGTTTTAACTTTAATTTAACCGTTTGCGGTGCATCTGGATTGAAATGGTAAATTCTGTTTCCACAATTTGGACAGAACATCGCGCAATTACGATTGCCACTATCAGCTAAACGTTCCCAAGTTTTCAGTTGACCAGAAAACTCTATTTTCTCGGCATCGACAACTGCTGTAATGCTAAATGGGCTGGTAGACAGTTTTTGGCACTCTGTACAGTGACAAGCAAAGACCATTAGTGGTTTTTCATACAAGTCATAGGTCACTTGCCCGCACTGACATGCTCCTATAAGTGGATATTCCATTTATCACTCCTCCTCACAACATGAGTGGCAGCTAACTCCGAATTAAGTAACGAGTAACACTACCGTCTAACCTAAGTCATTACATCGTAAATCAACTTGAATTAAAAATCCGAGAAGTGTGTCCCTTCCCCTAATTGTACGAGGAGTTTACCAAGGCCATAACACCTAACAGTATAAAAATACTACCAGACCACCTTGAGAAAAAATCAACCCAGTTACTTCTTGCTTGAAACTTTTTCTGTAGATGACTCGCCATCAAAACACTTAACAGATCAGCACTACTAAACAATAAATTCGTAACAACTCCCAAAATAAGCAGTTGGAGCCAAACAGCAACACTTCCTGCTTCATTCACAAACTGTGGGAGAAAAGCAAGATAGAAAATTGCGGCTTTAGGGTTCAGAATATCTACAATGACACTATCAATAAACGTTCTTTTAGGAGAGGTAAGATTGCTTTCACAAGAAGTAATACGTAATTTTTTTGATAGATAGATACGTTGGAAACCCAACCAAACAAGATAGAGAGCTCCTAGCTTTTGAATGGCAGAATAGAGAGAAGGATTAGCTAAAAGCACAGAAGACAAACCTAATACAGCTAAAATTACATGAAAATAACCTCCTATATGAAGGCCAAAAGCTGCCATAATTCCTACTTTCTTCCCTCCTGACACAGCTTGAGCAATACTGTAAAGCATTGCAGGACCGGGCATAAACGCATATAGCAACGTAACAAATAAGTAAGTAAACAGTTCTGTAATTGAAATCATTGTCCACCCTCCAAGCTATATTTAAAGCCAGAAAATGTTGAGGCTAACTCACTTACTACATTACGCGCCTCCTTCAAATTGTAATTACCTTGTAGAACGCCTGCGATTACCTCAGCTAAAACAACTATTTGACTTTGTGTAACCCCTAATCGAGTAATTTCTGTTGCACCAAAACGTATCCCAGATAACAACTCTCTATCTTCAGGAAGTGGGACTGCATTAGCAAAAACCCCAACATCAGCTAGACGGTAGCATGCTAAACGCGCACCTTCTTCTCGAGTCCATTTCACAACAACTTGATGAGTTTCAGTAAAGCCTTCATCAGAACAGAGCACCTCCAACCCGTGCGCCTGTAAATTACTAGCAAGTTGCCTAGCATTAAGTATCCCTTGAGCCATATATTCAAGGCCATATTCCTTTAATTCTAAGCATGAGACCGTCAGGGCAGCAATTCGATTAAGTTGATGTGAACCAGTTAGCTTTGGGAATATAGTCGTGCTAATCGGAGAAGAAAACTTTTCCGAATTCCAACAAATTACTCCTCCCTGAGGACCACTAAACGTCTTTCCTGTCGATGCAGTGTAGATATCAGCTCCCAAAGACAGAGGGTTTGGATAAACTCCACCAGCAATCAACCCTGCTTGATGTGAGCCATCAAAAAGTAACATCCCTCCCCAACGAGAAATAATGTCTTTTATCTCTTTTACAGGAAAGGGAAAAAGGTTGAGACCTGCCCCTAAACTCACTAATTTCGGGTGTCTAAACTTAGCCATGTATTCAAAGGCGTTTAAGTCAATTTCGAGGGTATTCGGATCCACAGGAAGATCTGAAATGGAATAGTTCAAGATCCCCGGGGGGCCTAAACTATGGTTACTTGAGTTACCACCATAAAATGTATTGAGGGTGGACATATCTGATACGTTGAAATGGTTTTTGAGAACTGCATAGACAACCGTATTAGCATGAAGCCCTCCTAAAAGCCTAGGGTCTGCATGATTGCATTCAAATAATTCCTTAAGTAATACTATGCAAAGTGCTTCTATTTCATCAGCTTGATCAAGCCCCGTAAAAAAGCGGTTATTTCGCCCAATAGAACCGCCTGAGGCTCTAGACCCCAAGTCACAACTTAGTAGTCCCCGAGCTTGTAAACTCATAGGGCCTTCTGCTGCCAAAAGGTTTATTCCTGTCTTCACTCTCACAGTCTCGTGTCGCTCTATTAAAGCTCTTAATTTTTGATAGAGCTCTTCAGAAGTCGAACACCCAAGTAAGGCAGAAGCATCATTCAGAATATTCATGTCATGCATTTGTTTGCTGATAATCACTTTCTAACCTCCCTTCTCACGTATAACTGTTACGTGTGTTAGACAGATCCTTACCACAGAGCAGTAAGCTCGAATGTCTTGTGATATCTATGTTTGAGCCATCAATAAAGTCGCCCAAGTGTCGAAATGGATAAATTTCCGTATCCGTTGCCGTTACTCTAAAATTAATGCCAAACCGGTCATTATAAGATGTATTAGGAAGAGAACCATGCATGGTTCTTTCCGTGAAAATAACAAATTCCCCTTTTTTCATAGGGATCGTCACTATATCTTCTTGGCTCTCGTCTACACCCAATGTTCTTTTTGCAGGTAATTTTGCAAGTTCAGCTCGAACATAGGCTTTAACATCCTCGAATGATTTCCCACTAATTTGATAATTTTCAAAAAGCCCACTGGTATCAACGTCCAATACTAGTGTGTAATTGTTCGCCCTTTCGACAACATCTTCGATTGTTTTACAGTCAATAAATGGATCATGCCAAAACTCAGATTCTGTCATTGGAACCATGGTTTTAGGATATTGTTTTTTATGTGAACCACGAATGAAACGCAACGGAGCGCAATCAAGCTCAACATCAGTAAGGGCGACCCAAACAGTTAAATTCCACCAACGATCCCGCCTTTCATGTTTAGGCCTTAAACTAGGCTTATTATTGCCAATTTCTTCACCATCGAAATCTCCCCACTCTTGGTGCCAACCTGTACCGTTTTCTCCAGATTTCTTGTGAAAAATTTTTGAGCGCCAAAGAGCTAAATCGTCTCCAATCAGAGACTGTAGCTTTGGGATCAAAGCTGAATCTGTGAGCAACTCTTTAATTTTCGTCGATACTAAATGCCAATCCCTGACAGAATAACGACCATACAGGGGATGCGGCTCTGGGCTTTGAGCTATCTCCCTAACTTCCGTTAAAACATCTTGAATTAATTCGACATTTGCGAACCTCGGTAATGGTCCTAAATAACCATCTCGGCGAAAAGACCTTATTTGCTCTCTCGTCAATCCTTTACTCTTGTCCATTGATTAGCTGCCTACCCTATGATGTTAAACAAAGAGCGTCGAACCTATCAGTCTTTATCGAATGGCCTAAAATTAATAATTAATAATTAATAATTAATATTTAGAGAAAAGCGTTAGTTCTCGCGTACACTTATTCACAGAACTCCAAGTGTGACTCCCCAAAACACAAACTTCACCAAAAAACCTAATCTTAAAATTTGATGTACTTATGTTATTCCGACAGATATTTTAATCACCATTCCCAAAAATCCACTTCATATCTAAACCGTTCAACCTCCTTCTCGGTCAGTTCCGGTATTACTTTGATAGGTCTTCCTCTGCGTTTAGGGGGAGATTTCGTCGGCTTAGGTTTGGAGGCTCTCACTTTTCGAGTTTTAGGGTTATTCACAAGCTGGCCTGATAATATTCCACTAATAACTTCCCCTATCGCCTCAGCAGATTGCGATACTTGCACATCATCCACGTGAGCATAACGAAGCGTGGATGAAATACGCGTGTGACCCAACAGTTTCGACACCATCGGAATAGGGAACCCCTCTAACACCGCATAACTGGCAAAGGTATGACGCAAATCGTGAATGCGAACATCCTCGATATGGGCTAAGGCTCGCACCTGTTGCCAGACCATACTAACCTTAGTCGACCGACTCACAAAACGACGCAAAGGCATAAACACATCATCGTGTGATTCGCTACGCTGTGTCCATGCTTGCTTTGGTATGTCTGAAAGGAGTTTCTGCGCTTCCTTGCCCACATACACCACCTTCGCACCCGTTTTGCTGTCCGGCAAGTGCCACTCCCTGCCTTTAACAAAAGACCATTGTAGGCCTGTTACCTCTGAAATTCGACACCCCGTTAACAGCACCAGTTTTAGCACCTGACAACAGCACGCTTCCAGATTACCTTGCTGGCTGACCACAGTTAATGCCTTATCCAATCGCGCTAACTCATCCAAACTCAAAAAACGATTGAGCTTTTTTTTTGCGACTTTGCTTGAGACCCTCACAAGGGTTTTCCATGCAATAACCTTGCTTCACCGCATATTTGAAGATAGAACGAAGCACATCAAGATTACGGTTGGCAGCCCCTGCGTAATTCTGGCTGAGTTCATCAAACCAACGATGCACATGAAACGAATCAATACGGCTGACAGGAAAACGTCCAAACTCGGGCAACAAATGCCTTCTTAAGGCGCTCGACGCTGTCCCTTGTGTACTCAGTTTCCATCCCTTGCAGACCTTATCCGTCCATTCTTCTTTCACCAAAGCATCAAAGCGAATTAACCGTATCGGTTTCGTCTCTTTTTCTAAAAAAGAAGACTGTAAAGCTTGCACGTGTTGTCTGGCTTGTTTTAGGGTGAATTGTCCCACGGCCGCTAACGTCTTATTGGGAATGGGTAGATAAGTCACATAGAAACGGCGATCATCGGCATAGACTCTAACCCCTAACGCGGGAATTTTGGTATCCCACACCGTATACGTTCGAGTTTTTGAATGAAGAGATTGAATCACTTTAGAAGTGAATAACAGTGACTTCATGAGCGCATCCCCTTAACGAGTACACCCGACACATGAGAGGCCGCCTGACACACGTCCTCACGTCCCAAATGCGCATACTTTAGCGTCGTTTCCGCTTCAGCATGCCCCAAAAGACGACTCAGCACGATCACGTTCACCTTCGACTGAATGGCAATACTGGCGTAGGGTGTGGTCAAAAATTGAAAATACAGGGGCATTTTTGGAACACTTTCCAATTAGTCTTTGTTTTCACTAAGAGGCTAAATTATCGATGAAAAACGCCCCTATTGGAAGGGGTTGGGGTGTAGATTTGACCACACTGTTTTTACATTAACGCCAAGTTACTCTTATACAGGGGCACTTTCACCCCAAAAATACAGGCTAGAAATGAAAAAATTCTAGAACGCACCATCGCATCAAACCAATCAAATATCCTTTTATATACTGGAGGCATTTCGTGAACAGTATCTAATCCTGATTTTCATTATAAACCCTTAACGAATATAAATTAAATGTAAATAATTAGCTCTTAGCCTTTGTGTTAACTTATAAAATAATAAGTAACTATCTACTTACTCTGGCAATAAGTAACAAAACAATAAGGGAATTCTTCATGGAAAGACAAATAAAACTATTTTCACTGAAGAGAAAAGGAGCAGCAGTCCCTAAAGTAAACATAATTAGTATCAAATCAACTTTCTCATGAAGACGAAGCTTCTGGGTTTAAAGATACTTAATTTCAATTAATTTTGGTCGTTAAAATTATGGTTTTTCTTATAAAAAAGAGTGCGTTGCTATGAAAAATGAAAAGTCAGTGAAAACAATTCAAAAAAAATCGAAGTTTAGAGACTATTTACGCTATCTGCGGATTAAATTTAAAAGGTATAATTTTAAAAGTGGAAAAAATAAAAATGCATCTCTCGATGTGAGACACCTTTCTGACCATTTAAAAAAAGACATTGGTATATATGATAAAGACCACTAACATCATTAATATCTCTTCGTACTCTTGTCTTACTCGTTGTGTCACAAAGTTTAGTTGCACTACATGCGCACTGATTTTTAGAGGCAATTAGGCTGCTGTCTGCAAAATGTCTCCCAAAAAGATAATCCTTCAGGATTATATGAGCTGTCCATTTTAATTATCGACCATAGTTCCACTCCTACAAGGGTGGAACTAGCTTCCTCATCAGGTTTCCATTCCGGGCACTGATACATCTTACCTTGCCAGTGACTTTGCTCAACGATTAGACAATGGTCAATATTGTGTAGAGACAGATAGAAAAGGAGTACTTCTTTGATTTCATCATCAATGCTACAGGAATACAACGTTCACTCGATAGAAGCAATCCGGTACTTGATATCCTGCTAAGTCAGAAACTGGTGATATTCAAATGGGCTTGTATGCTCTTGGGCGGATAACTTGTGGTGATTTTTACATAGTCAATAACATAGATATGATTAATAACCAAATCTCCACTTTATTGTCATCCTTCAAGCTAAAAAAAGGGGAAACCAAAACATGTATCTAGCCTCATTCATAGCTTTGGTTGGCTCGCTCTTATTTACATATTTCGAGATACCACTAGGTGTAATGTTCGGTGCCCTGATTGCTCTTTTGTTAACGGTAAAAACAGGGTTTACTCTAGCTCTTCCCAAAAGCACATTGACCGGAGTACAGTTAATCCTTGGTGCCACAGTGGGCTCAATCGTCCCTATGCAGACTCTTTCCAAGGGTTATCCGATATTACTTTTTGTGGGACTCGTCCTTTGTATGTCCGCACAAGTTCTCACCTCGTATCTCTGGCTTTCTAAGCGAGAGAAATGGTCAAAATATGAAAGCCTACTTGGGGCGGTCCCGGGAGCGATGGCCTCGGTTCTTGTCATTAATGAAAATCACAATTCACCTTCTAGTAAAGTGATTTTCACTCACACAGTTCGACTCATTTTCTTAATCATAGCTTCCGCTCTTCTTGTCTCAGCGGACAATTCACCAGTTCCTGGGCCGGCTATTTCCTTAGACAACCTTTGGATACTTCTCCCACTTTTCCTCGCCTACTTTTCAGGTTTGCTTCTCGATAAAATTGGTACTCCAGCACCGTATATGGTGACTGGGATGTTAGCAACTATGTTTGTGAACTCTGAGTTACCGTCATACAACTTTCTTGTCCCGACAGAGCTTGTTTTTATTGCAACATCCGCTCTAGGGGCATTAATTGGGATTCGTCTAAAAGATATAACCGTTGTAGATATCTTCTCTTATGCGCGAGCTGGGATTATTGCTACAACGTTAAGTCTTACAGTCACAGTTGTTTTTGCATATATATTCAGCAAGCTAATTGATAAGGAGTTCATCGTACTCTTGATGTCGTGGGTTCCGGGCAGTGTGGAGTCTATGACTGTCGCTGCCATTTATCTTGGACTAGAGCCTGCATTAATAATGCTTAGTCATATCATTCGCATGATAATGCTTCATTCTATCCCTCTCGGCTTCAATATTTATAAGTATTTACGGAGACAATTATGAAATGGGACATTGGTGTTGGCTTGGTTTCATTAAAAAACCTCAGTTAAGACTGGTTTTTTGCTTTTTCCATTCCTAATAAGCTCTTTTCACTTAAATGCATTTAATTTACCTATTGAAAGAAATTCAACTGGAACTTCCGTTCTTCAACGGTATCCAGTCTGTACTTTGTAGTATTGAAGAGCGGAGTTACGCTGCTTCTATCTAAAAACATCAGAAACAATAAAGCTTGAGAAGTACAATATCCTCTCATCATTTTTTGCTTTGAACACATTATTCATCATCGGTAAATCTATCTAATTTCTATTTAGACCGTCAACCTCCTTCGGTAATCACACCACTCCCAAAAAGTGAACACTAAGGCGATCTTTTCCCAGAGCACACCCAGAGCACAGTCCCAATGCATGGCGGCATAACACGTCTCTGGACAATTCCGTGTTATATGTATTGTTAAATTAGCATTTAACGGATTACTTTAGGTACAGCAAAACCCCTAATAGTGGTCAAATTCACTTAGCCACTACAGAACAAAAAATATATTGATACAGTGCATTTACTAGGGGAGCATTCAACAACCTCTGCTCTAACGATGAAGAGGTGGACACTTCACTGCAAAGTTTTCGCATACTCGCGCATAACTCTGGCATTGTCCGCGTACTCTTCATTACCACATGGTTCACCGTTGTTGCTGCTCAGAGGGCTTGAATAAGCAGGGACAACCTTTTCAGAATAACTCATGACTGTCCCGTAGTTAGAACAATGAAAAGCTCCAGAATAAGGTTTTACTTTACTTCTATTTGCAGCAAAGACCTGTTCCATGATCCAAAAGTCTCCACTTTCAGAGTTAGGCCGTTCATGCATTGCCCACCCTAAATGTCCTAGCTCATGTTCTAGCACGGTAATCGGGAAGTCCTCCGCAAGCAGTACAAAGCTGTCGTTCAAGTTAACCATTGTCATCCCATTAATCTCCTCTTCGATGACCAATGGATGATTATCACTTAAAACCAAAACATACTGCTCTTTTGGAGCGTCTAAAAACGAGTTTACCTTCGAAGAACTGATTGCTTGTTTTAGGTCTGAATGCACAGAGGAGATAGACATACTGTCATGAGATATTGATACAGAATGGCTATCCTTGAACACACGAGTTATAGGGATGCATGAGTTAGACAGTATCGTATTAGACATCTTTACCGCTTCTTGCAATCTGCCTTTTAACTCTTCCTTGTTACCAATCTGATTATCAATATAAAAGGTGACATTGGAATTAACGCTTCTTTCTTCTTCGCACTCCGGGAAAGTAAAATTTGGTTTCGTATTTCTTTGGCTGTGCATAATTATAATTACGATCACAATAGAAGCGAGAGTTAAATTTCTTTTAGTCTTTTTCATGAATCCCTCGGTCACTATTGAGCGTTAAGTCATTAAATGTTTTAAAAAGAATAAACCCGATACTAACAATAGGAAATAATTACCACCACTAATTATTTATCGGTCACTACGGTGATATAGGCGACCTTAATGATTAAATTATGTAATTAGCTTTTTTTGCTTCTTGCATGGCCAATGCAATTTTATTAGCCCCTGATTCAGCTATGTCTTTTAATTCCTTAGTGGTCTTTAATATTAGCTCGGACTTATCCATTATGTTCCCTCTATCTTTGAATTTTCGAAAGAAGCGTTAAATAAAGTAAAACGATCTAAGGAGAATAAACTAAAAATATCAACTATATTAATAATTAATTAATAATTAATTAATATCAAATCTTTACATACAGTAGCATTGCAGGCTATGGAAATTATCAGGCCTATACTAAGTATGAATAGTTATAATGACCCTTGAGATAAAATACGCTGGCATAATGAAGAACACTTCTCCATTGATGACGAAGTTGAATTTCATTTGGTTTCTTGGGGGAGTCCAAAAAACATTATTGAGTTTGGGGTATATCACGGGGCGAGTCTCGTTTTACTCGATAAGATTTACACCCCTGACTCCATCATAGGCATAGACGAACGCCAAGAGCATCCAGCCTTAAGTCAATACCGAAAGGGGTCTTCAGCACACTCTGTAATAGAGCCTTATTGTGGAGTAAAGCAAGAGCATACAGACAAGGTCATTCAAATATTAGAATCACACTTCCCCACAAAAAATGTAGATCTAATTATTGATGATTACAACCATTTATATGAACCAACAAAATCCGCTTTCTTGACATCATTCCCTTATCTAAAGTCAGGTGGGATATACGTCATAAAAGATTGGGGGTGGGCGCACTGGCCGGGCGAGTTTCAAAATAAAGAGTTACTTCCTGGAACTCCTTTAAGTAAGTTTATTTTCGAATTACTCATGCTTCAAAGCGTCATTCCAAATTTCATAGCTAAAATTGAAACTGATTATAATCACGTTGCTATTACTAAAGGAGAAGAGAGTAGCCCCAATAACCGAAAACTATTTGAACTCATAAAACGCAAGACCTCGATTCACATTGAGAAACAATGATAAGTTCCTACACTATATTAGCTCTAGCTATGACTTTAAGTTCATTAGACAAATGGATTTCACGAGTCTTTCTTAAGAAAAATCCTTTATGTAATGAATATTTAATAGCCTATCAAATTACATGCAGTTTACTGGCTGCTCTGTTTGTTATCTTCGAAATCGAACAAATCCCTACAAAATTCGACAATACAAGTGAACTTTGGGAGCTGTTGCTTTTAAGTATATTCAGTGTTTTCTCATGGCTTGGGTTTGCGTACTCAACCTTTAGGGCTCGTGCTTCAATTGAATTAGGCTCTGTCTCGATAATCTCTAAAACAAAGATCATTTGGAGTGCTCTGTTCGGGGTTAGCTTTTTAAATGAGACACTGACTTTCCTTCAAATGACTGGCGTTATACTGATACTTGTCGCTTCACTGCTCATCAGCACAAGTAACAACATGAATCTTCTTTTTTCAAACAATCTACACGCGTGGCTCGCGCCAATCTTTCTCACTCTAGCCATTGGTTTTGATAAAGTACTTACGTTGTACTTACCTACTAGCGTTATCCTTTTTATCGGTTTTTCTGGAACCGCTTTTTTGACGCCTCTACTATTTAAAGTTCATTATAGGTTAATCAAAAAAGTTCTATTTAACGCCGTAATAACAGCCACTTGCGGAACAGCAAGCTACTATTTTCTCTTAAAAGTGCTTAACACTAGCGCTTTTAGTTTAGTCATGGTTTTATTCCAAGGAGCCTTCATCCTCGATATTCTTTTTGGTTACTTCTTTTTAAAAGAGCGCACGAACCTTAAAACGAAAATAGTCTCTTGTTTACTCGCTACCCTTGGTATTTTGACTTTGGCTTCATAACGTACACTTATTTACAGAACTCCAAGTGTGACTCCCCAAAACACAAACTTCACCAAAAAACCTAATCTTAAAATTTGATGATTTTAAAACATCCCCGAGCGATACATGTTAGTCAATTAACCATTGTTGTTACAGCGTTTATAGCATATAAATCTCGCTGTAGAAAAAGGCCTAATTGAGAGGGGCTTTCTACTACAAACCTAATCGATTAATAGAGTTTTGTTAGAAAGCCTACTTAATGTTAGGCGTGGCTAACTATTGTTGCACTCTGCTCTCATTTTACACTCCCCCGTCAACCTCCCTTGGGAATCACATTAAATAATCTAAATTGATGCGTGAGCAGAAATTAAGCTAGCGCAGAATCCCTATCGTGATACTGATTTAACTCATTTGGTGTTAGGATAATAAAATGAAAAAGACCACGCCAACCCCACATGATGCCCTCTTTAAGCAGTTTCTCACTCATCCAGAAACCGCTAAGGACTTATTGGATATTCACCTGCCTGCTGAGCTGCGTGAAATCTGTGATTTGACGACCCTAAAACTCGAATCAGGCAGCTTTATTGAAGAAAGTTTACGGCCTTACTATTCGGATGTCCTTTATTCTCTTACAACGTCTCAGGGGGAAGGTTACGTCTACGCGTTAATCGAGCACCAGAGTCGACCAGATAAACACATGGCATTCAGACTAATGCGTTACGCTATCGCCGCCATGCAGCAACATATTGAAGCTGGCCATGAGCGTTTACCTCTGGTGATCCCGTTGCAGTTTTACCATGGTAAGGTCTCACCCTACCCGTATGAGATGAATTGGTTAAAAGGGTTCGTTAACCCTCTTATAGCTAAAGCGCTCTATACTCAAGATTTTCCATTAGTCGATGTCACGGTCATCTCCGATGATGAGATAATGCAGCATCGCCGCATCGCATTGCTTGAGCTTGTCCAAAAGCACGCAAGGCATCGGGATATCATGGATTTCTTTGAGCCTCTGGTCACATTGCTCTTAACCGATTACACTACAGATAAGCAAGTACAGTCATTGATGAGCTACTTACTCCAAGTGGGTGAAACGAACAACCTAGAGGCGTTAATTACGTCACTAGCCTCATCAGTACCGAAACACGAGGACACACTTATGACTATTGCAGAACAATTGCGCCAACAAGGCGAGCAACGTGGCCGCCAAGAAGGACGCCAAGAAGGACGCCAAGAAGGACGCCAAGAAGCCCTCAAGGAGATGGCGCGCAAGATGATGCTTAATGGTCTAGATCAGGAAGCCATTATGGATGTCACAGGATTGAATAAAGACGAACTAGCACAACTTTCTCATTAGCCGAGAAAGTATAAAGCCTTGCTAGTTTAAGGGCGAGGCTCCTGCTTTACGAAGACAACCCTCACGAATAGCGCTATCACTTCGCTTTCTGCTATAAAATTGCTCGATTCCGGACCAACTTGATGTGAGACATGCCTAGCTCTCGTTACGCTCAACTCTCATTCTTTTGACGACACGAACGACCGTTCGTGGTGACACTCCCACAAACTTAGCTGTTTCATTGATGCTCATCTCCTTAAGAACTCGAAGTTTGTAGATTTGTTCGTGCAACTCTAAATCGGGCCTTCTTCCTCGATACTTGCCCATTGTCTTAGCTTTATCTATGCCTTCCTTTTGGCGTCGACGTCGATCTTCGTAATCTTTACGAGAAATCGCCGCGAGCATATCCATCATCATGTTATTGATCGCTTTAATCATCGAATTCGTGAACTCATCGGATATTTCAGGAGCCATGGCGATGTGACTAGTTGGTAAATCCAAGCTAATGACTTTCAATTCCTTCTCGTACAGCATTTCTTTCAATTTAGACCAACTAGATTCATTTAGACGAGAGAGTCGATCAATCTGCTCAATCATGATCAAATCCCCTTTTTTAGCATCACTTAATAATTGCAGTAATTTAGGTCTTTGCAACGAAGCGCCAGATTCTTGCTCAACATACCAAGCAGCAATACGAAGTCCTTTTTGTTCAACAAATTCTGATAAGGTCTTTTTTGCTCTTTCTGCATCTTGTTCGATAGTTGATGCTCTTAAGTATCCAAATATGTACATAATTTTGATTAAGTGACTTTTAGGTTATGATCTAAATAGGTATGTCATTTATATTATGACATTTAATGGTTAGGTGCAATTTTCAACTAGTGACAATAAGGTATACCCAAACAACATACCCTCCTTCTCAAATTTAAAGTTTAATCATTGCTACAAGGAATAATAAAAATATGAAATGAGAAATCAAAGACTCAGCCAAATCCAAAAAGAGATATTAAGTTGTTTGGCAAAGGGATTCGTGAAGGGAGTCAAAGAAGGTAAGTCTACGGTGGTCAACCATGCTATTAACCAACTTCTTAGGAGAGAGGTCCCTCCAAACAACTTCCGCGTATCTTGTGAAATTATTGAGGAGCGAGGGCTAATCAGGCGCAAGAAAGTAAATTTAGATTGGTATATTAACATTACGCCCGAAGTATTTGATAAAGCACTTTAAGGGCTAGGGTTTATAAATAGAGGTGTATATAGAGTCATTTACACCACAATTTCCGCCTCCGCTGAAATATGAAGAAGCGCATCTTGCTGTATTACAATGGAATCAGGGGGCGATTACGAGCCGAGGAATGCATGTCGACCGATTTCCTAACAAGCCGCTTTACCAAAGTAGTCAATAGCCTACGGAGCAAGATATCAAGCACACAATCAACAAAGAGTTAGGGTTCAGTCGGACAACTGTGTAATCAATTATTAGTAAGCTTAATTACAAGCCTGTGCTTTAGATTTAAGCCAAAATACTAAAATCACCAAGTACACAATCATGTTGATCAGTAATGCTGCCTGTTAAAGTCGTTTCGCAGTATGAAAATTTAATATTCATATCATCCACGTTTCCGCTCACTAACACGTGGCGCCTTAAAACATCACCATTAAGTTGGTGAATAATCCCACCCCAAGAGAGGTTATCTTTAAATAAATTAAATGTGATCTTCATACTATTCCTATTTATTATTTATCGTTTTTTTCTTTTGTTGTTGAAACCAAAAAAGTTTACGGCCTGTTGTTCGAGACATGGTTGATCCTTATTTATTTTCGTTAGATATAACGAAGCTAGCAGTCTTTTAGAGATACTACTATTGAGATATATTAATAATTTTATTTATAAAAACGAAGTAAATAAGAAACGTAACGACAAATACAAAAAGTATTGGGAGAATATTGGATATTTTCGTGGGGAGTTATAAATAAGTACTCTAAGATGGGGGGAAGTGACGCAAGCGGTATCTCCGCTCGCGCCTACTTAAAATCTTATGCAGCTACAACGTTTGCAGCTTGAAGACCTTTTTGGCCTTGCTCTACTTCGAAAGACACTTGTTGGCCTTCTTTAAGAGTCTTGAAACCTTCAGATGCGATAGCACGGAAGTGAACGAATACGTCAGCACCGCCGTTGTCTTGAGTTAGAAAACCAAAACCTTTCTCTTCGTTAAACCATTTTACTACGCCATTTGTTTTGTTAGACATATTGTGTCCCTTATATAAGATAAAAATTAATCGCAAAATGCGATGCGCTGAGAGCTGGAATTATTTAATGTATCTATGAAGCTAAGGGAAACACTGAGGAAAACAACAATAACGAGGAATTCTGAGGGTTTTACTTTTACAACTTGATGTTTCATTTAATAACTCTGAACAACAGAGCGATGACATTATTATCCATTATCTCGTTTTTGTAAAGGTTTAATTTGAAGTTAACATATATCTTCCTGCTGCCCTGCAAAATACGATTTTTTACAAATTCACCTACACTTTTATCCCGAGACCTTATAAACAGTCGTCCGACTACACCCTAACTCTTTACTGAGCTCAGTTTATTCATGCCTTGGTTTGCAATCTCTTGAATGAGTTGGTGAGCGTCTTAGAGGTGCCTCCCTTCTGAGCGCGCGCTCTTGCCCACATCACTGTTAATATCCAAATCGCCCAAGTAATGAAAGACCAAACCGGCTTTCTTTCTCGCTAGCTGCTCAGCAATTTGCAAAGCATCAATGGTATTACGATCAAAATACGGTCGACTTTAGTAACGTGAATAACATCCCCTTCCCTCGCAAAGTCCAGCAACAGGTTAAGCAGTTCTCTCTCTGGGGATTCCCCCCCCCTCGCTTGCTCTTGGTGAATTTTTCATAACCTATAGCTTTAACCTGTTCAAGTTGAACGTCGAGCGTTTGGTCTTGAATACTGACACGGACATAGCCAATTTTCATGAAATGAACCCTAAAGTGAACATTAAGATAGTTTTAATTAAGTGTACATATACATTTAAAAGACTAACTGGACAGTTCTGAGAGGGGTAACAAGTCGTATCCACTAAATTACACCTTTATGGACACGCCATTGGATTAACCGTATAACTAAAATCATACAAATCAGTTAAAGCGTTCGATTCGTTTATAATGAACGAAAAGGAGAATATTATGCAATCACTTACTGCTAATACAGCTAAAACTAAATTTGGCGATTTACTAATGAAGGCTCAACGTGAACCCGTACAAATCAATAAGAACGGTTCACCGGTTGCGGTGATGATGTCTTGTGAAGAATATGAGCAACTTGAAGCCCTGAAATTGATGGTGGTGAAATCGCGCTTCGAACAAGCAGAGGCCGATGTTCTATCAGATAACCTAGTCGACGGTGACGATTTCATGAATGCACTTGACCAAGGTAAATTTGATTAATGACGCAATATAAGCTTTCTTATGCAGCGCAGTCTGATCTCATTGATATTCGTCGCTATACATTAGAGCGATGGGGGCAAACACAATGGACCACTTACTTTTCAGAACTAAAGTAATCAATGGAATTACTGACTAGCAATAAGTTGATCGGCATAGAAGTTTCAGAGTTGGGCCAAGACTACTTCCGCTTTCCTTTGAAGCACCATGTGATTTACTACATTCGAAAACAAGAGCTCCTCATTATTGCAGCCGTTTTTGGTAAGCACATGTCTCCCGCCAAGCACTTTTCACAACTCTCTTAACCCTTAGCTTCATATAGTCACGCAGCGTACTCGGCGCTTCACCCTCTCGGCTTGGCCCTTCAGTCTTCCGAGAATCATTCCGTTTTTCTTTCTGGCGGCGAGCGCTTCCTTCGTTCTCAGCGAGATCAACTCACGCTCGATTTCTGCCGCAATTCCTAGCACCTTAGCGGTGATATGAGATTGCCTCGAGCCATATAACTGTAAGTTTTCCTTTGCAATATAGACATTAATTTTCTTTTTCATGCACACTTCGAGTACCTCTAGTACTTGTAACGTTGAACGTGCAATTCGACTGACTTCAGCAAACACAATGCAATCTCCGCTCGTCATCCCCTCTACTAACACACCTAACTTAAGTGGTCGCCATTTTATCTTGCCTATCAAGCCAAAGTGGGCAGCCAAGCACACCGATTTTAAGCATCATCCCCAACGACTCGCCCCTCGAGTTAGAGTTACTCCTACCAGCCCGTTCTGCTGGTTTTGTTCAACAAGGTGATACCGAGCCTGGGTTGCTCATTGCGAATGCGACAGCGATCGGGTTGCAACCTTCAATGTTAAAAGTGTCATATGCCAGTGAGATAAGCACTTCTAATACTAATGAAGGCCCAGACAAGAAGAGTGTTACATTATCGCTTGAGCGTGAACTCCCCCTCGATGATAAAGAACCAATAACCGGACGCTCTCACTCGCTGCTGCTTCAAGCTCAGTTGCAATGCCGGCATCCACCTGTAGTAATCCGCTACAATAATGAAATAAACAACCAAACTGGGAGAATATTATGTTTCCATTTGAACTAAAAGTTAGCCATAGGACGGGACTCGGCAAAAGGCCAGACAGAAGTTTTTTACTTTTACCCAAATTTGGCAACAACCCCTATCCCCACCAACTTACCTCTAGATTTTTTGTAAAAAAGCACATTAGTTAAAAATTACTGTCATTCTAACTATCATAACCAAGACGGATTCCTACCATAAATGACGAGTTTATTCAGGTTACCAGCCGCGGTATTGAAGCTATTGGTCACCCTGGCTAATGCAGGGGCTTGAGGTCTGAACACTCTCCCTGAAGTTGCGGGTAGGTTGCGGACGTAGTTACCTGGCCAAGCAACCACTCTAGTATTTAGATGATTGGCTAAAGCCTGCCCTTGAGAAAACATGCTTCCTCCGGTCGCCCCGAAACAGGTTTGCAAATTAAACCTCTGAACGCTTCGCGCGCCCTCTGGTAGATACTCCGCAAGCCGTCCAGCTGTTTTAAAACCATCTGGCGTCATGGTTAACCCAATCCCCCCATGGCTGTAGACATAATCGTCGGCGCTCCTGTAGATAGCTGCTGTTCTTTGATAACCTGGTGAGCGCTGCCTTGTTATGGTCGTGAGATCTTCAAGAGGGGACCAATGTCTTAACTCAACCATCTCCATCGCTTGGCGTCGTGTAGCCATCAATGCTCTTCTGCTACGAGCCACCCCGATCCCTCTTCCTGCCCCAAACGTTACAAGGCCTATTACCGCCCCAATTCCCGCATTTAAAGCGGCATCTTTGGCACTTGAGCCAGTCGCCAATTCAAGACCAAAGCTAACTGCACTTGACACAGAAGCATCAGCAATCGCGAGGCCCACTTGTACACTGGTTTTTGCTCCCGTTGCTGCCGCGCCAAATCCTCCTGAGATAAAGCCAAGTGCGGCCCCAATCCCAACTTGTTCCCATTCAAAATGCGTATCCGTCACTATCGCCCGAATTCCTTCTGCAGTTGCGGAGATGCCCGCCCCTAGAATTGCCCCTACAATCGCCCCTATAATTAAACTGGATATCGCAAACTTTCCGCTGGGATCACGCAAATTCACAGGATCGCCAAAACAATAGCTATAGGAGTTACTCCCTCCCTCTCCAAAAGGACTCAACACATCTGCAGAATGGAAGCGAGTCAAACCTGAACTATAAATCCGAAAACCATTGCCTAAATGATATAGCCCTGAACCAATGTCGCTAATCTCACGTTCGCCATTAAAACCTAACCGACTCTGAGAAAATTTAACAGGCACAATTAACCCTGAAGATTCAAATTTTGATTTAAAGGCTTCGCCAGCTAAGAGAAATCTTGGAGTAAAGTAAATAAACGGGGATAAAGCAGCCAATGAGGTGGAATACTTGATAAAAGTTCTTTTTGATAGATCTATATATCTTTGATTAACACCGGATGAACCATAATTCTTATTCATGATAAACATTTCCTCTATAAATCACGCCTTCACCTCAACCTTGTCCATAGGGGGTGTACATTTTGTATTCTGTCGAAATAGTATCATCGCCATGGTGTGAGGTTAGAGTAGCGATAGCACTATGTTGGGCGTTTCCTAGTAAGTATTGATGTTCAGCAAGATGCACCGAGGTATCATAATTTGAAGGGCTGATATTAAACTTGAGGTACGAAGAAATAGTACGGTCCGTCCATAAACCACCCACGTTATGGTAACAAGTGTGCCATCCATCGTATAATTCGTTGACTATCTGGTCACCTTGATAATAAAGCTCCATCTTGGGTTCGTCTTGCCCAATTTGCGCCACTACACGCCCTTGAGCGTCGTATTCGAATTGATAAGACTTGTTGTTAATAGGCAGAGAAGTTGAATTCAATTGACCAAGAGCGTCATAATGATAAAGCGCCCCCCGCTCATCTTTAGTTATGTTTCCTGATGTGTCATAAGTTAAGTTAGCCGATTCAGAGTAGCTAATGTGGGTATTAGAGATTGACGTAAGACGCACCACGTCATCAGTATCATAAGTATATGTACAAATATTGTCGGTACCGTCTGAAAAAAACGTGATAAGTTTGGTTATATTGCCGTACAAGTCATAACTATATTGCTGTCGAATGATTTTGTTGCCAAATGTATCTTTGGGGTGTTCAAAGCCATCACACTGATAATCAACTAGTCGATGGAAATCATCGTATGACATTTTTTCAACCGTTGTTTTGTTGTCTCTTTCGAGTGTCTTTAGGCTGATTTGAAGTTCATCGTTATAAACTTGTTGCAAAGAAAACTGTAATTGAGAGTTTAGATGAACACTTCTTTTCGTTTCTAGTCCGACATCGTTTAATTCTAGTTTAATTTGAAGGTGATCATTTCCCCTATAAGTATCACATCCGACCAAGCGACTATAGTGATCATAATTTAAAGTGCTGAATGTATGGACACTCTCATTATTCGAATCTTGCTTAATATATTCGATATAAAACATTCTTCCGTAGCGGTCATAGCTGTATCTAACGACGTTACCAAAATAATCGTGCTTAAAATCCAGCCTGCCTGAAAGGTGATATTGTTCAAAGCTAAAAAGTCTAACAGACGTATTGGGGAAAAACGCCATCTCCTCTCTCGTCATCCCATCTTTAAAGTACACATAAGCACTGATGAGATTTTTATTCTCTGCACGTACTAGATGACCAGATTTTGCGTCGTAGTGATAGGTGACATTCAACGCTTCGTTGCCTGAAACATTATAGGCCGTGGCTTTCTTCAAATACTTATTGTACGTTATCTCGAGTTCATTACCATCCGCCATAACAACCCTCGTGGGAATTGGAGAAGCCCCGCTAAAAGACTGTTTTTCAGTTCCAGAACTCGACACTTCAGATACCATGCGAGATAGCCCGTCATACACCCTAATCCCAATGGTTTTATTATTAACACTGGTTTCAACAGGCAAAAGATCATGGCTGTAACGGACGTATTTTTTTGATATTTCAAGCGTTTCACCATCGTAGATTTGACGTGTTGAAACAACTCGGTCTGCGGTATCATAGGTGTATTCAACAGTATGACTTTTCTGGTCTGTGCTCGACACCAAGTTGCCTAAGGCATCATAAGTATTCTGGAAAAACGCTAACCGTTTCCCATGACTGTTGAGCAGCTCCTTTGTTAATAAGTTACCCATTAAATCAAAAGAACGAATTTCTGAAAGCAAACCTTGTATCGAATAGTTTATAGTCATCTTGACGGGGTTTTGCTTGATGACTTCTATCCTTCCCTCTGGGTGGGTGATTTTACTAAGGTTGCCTCTGGCATCGTATTCGTAGTTAGTTACCATTGAAGAACTGGTCGAAAAGTTATCAAATTCTTGCTGCTCAATCAATTGACCCAGGCTGTTATAGCTGAGTTCACTCAACACGATGAGTTGACCATTAAGATCACTTCGTTTTGTCTTAATGACCTTGCCTGCATTGTTGTAGTCTTCGACGCTTTGGATACCGGTAGGCTCTATGCTCTTCAATTGATTGAGCCCATCACCAACACGATAGACATACTTCACTACCGCTTCATAATCCGTCCCTTCCGCCTTTATCTCTCGAGTCCGCCTACCAAGAAGATCGTATCGACAACTTGAGATAACTCCTTCACTATCGACCCACTGAACGGCTTCACCACTCTTTAAATCATGCTTGACTTGGGTGGTAACGACTAAATTATCATGTGTTGTTAGTGCGCTTGTAATTTCAACATCTTGGTCGGTATAACGGTACGACAAGTCCTTTCGTGAAACAAAATCATTGATAAAAGTAGAGGTTTTTTGTAATTGACCATGAGTAAGCTCTTCAACATTGTTAAAGTAAACATAATCTACACGACTCAGAGAGCTCTCTTCATGTTTAAGGACGACAAAGTTGCCTCCTCCGATGCGGGGTAAGGATTGGTAGGTGAAGACACTTTTCCTCTCTTGTTCATGACTAGTAATAGAGGAAGCTGGCTGGAAAGTTTCTTCCTGCAGGAAGGCAACAAACCCATTAGGCTCTGGAGGGCATGCTTGACCCTCTCCTGAAGAGGTGTAATAGACTCGCTTCGTTTGATCACCATTTATCTCTCGAATTAAGGTTTGATTCCCATAATCATCGTACTGATACTTATGGACAAACGTTCTAGAATCAGAATCTTCATAGTGAGTTTCATGTTTTTCCTTCAGAAATGAGTAATTGGCTGGTTGATGCTCAATACTGGTATTTATCTCCGCGTAATAAACGTACTCTTCTTTTCTGTAAAGAACCTCATTGTGGCGATATTCTATAGATTTTTGTAAATGATATTTATTATAAGACCGTGTTATGGATTGCGTGCTATTTATTTTCTCGACACTACTATACTCATAGTCACTCCTAGATTTGAATAGAGTATCTTCTCCATTGACGAACGCGGCTTCACTAGCAAAACCGAGATAGTTTTTATCTGAATAAGTATAGTTTGTTACTCGGTCAGGTTGATTATTCCCAGCGACAAATCGATGCATAGTCACATAAGGGACTTTACTGACCGGCCCACCGCTCGGAAAGCTGTGCCCTTCATTTTGGTAAGTGAGGATTTCTTTCAGGCCACTGGGATGAGAAAAGACTGTCAGGAGATCATAGTTAATATTACTCAGGTATTCGTACTCAAAAGTGATATTCGACTCGTCATCAGGTAAATGAAGCGTTGTTAATCTTTTATAAATACCATTGCTTTCTTTATCAACAACCAGTGTTTGATAGGTTTCTCCACCTACAACCTGTGTGACCGTTGTTTTTAAGTCTTCAGACCAATAATCTATCCGTAATTCTCTTCCTGAGCCATCCGTTATTTTCCACAATTTGCTAGTTTGGTCACTCTCTCTATAGTGGAATGTTGTTTCCAAGCCTTGGATGGAGGTGATCTTTTTCAAGGCTCCCGTTTCATAGTCTATCGATTCTACAATCCCACTTTTATAGATAACATTAATTTCATTATTACTGAGAGAATAGAGTAACTTAATATCTTTAATTTTTCTGTATGGGAGTTTATATTCATTAGTCTGATGATTATAAATCGCTTTATAATTTTGTCCTGAGCTCAGGTAAATAATACTATCTTCTTTGTCAAAACGACTGAAAGAAAGAAGCCAGCCTCTCCCAAACCCTTCATCTCGAACACTTTCGGCACGATAGTTTAATACCAAGGAAATGGGAGAACCTACGGTTTTATGTGATATAAAATCAGCGAGCCTTATTGAACATATATAAGCCCCAGTCCTAGGATCGACACCTGAATTATTAATAATTGAGAAGTTATGTGCATTCGATAAAAAAGACATTTTATTAATCACCTATTAATTATGTTCACTATGTATTCTTCTTAAATAGTACCCTTCCTCGAAATAATCATTGTAGCTAGTTCTTGAAAAACTAAAGTATCCTCTATTGCCAAATTTATCTTCGAAATACACTATTTTTCCATCAGGACTAATACTTTGGTTCCAGTCATAGGGAGGAAATGCTTTAGAGATGTTAGCAGAGTTGCTGCTGTAAATACCGCGCCCAAATGAGCTGACGAATATAATGGCCTCATCTGTATTGAGATCGCCATAGACAACCCGGTCTTTCCAGCCAGTGTCATAGGTAGTTGAAAATGGTATGTTGATATGGCCAGCATCTGTATCATATATCCAGTATAAGGCGGAAGAGGACTGGCTGTTGCTATAAGTCCCCAGCAACCTATGGTGGTCATTATTAAATCTCAGCCCCCCTTCTTGCCAAACTTTCTGGAGCGTAAAATTGTTAGGCTTATACTTATTGAGATGAAGAATGGCCCCATCACTCCATCCGCTATTGCTTGTTTCGTAGGTAAAATCTGAACTGGTAAAGGTTCTTGGGGTCAACAATTCGACGATGGCAGAAGATTTGTTTGTGGTTCCATTACAAGTATTTTGGGTAAGAGATTCACCAGTGATATTATTGGTGGCCGTCGCTTGGACACACAGATGATAAACATCTGCACGGTTACCTGAAACAAACTTAGAAACACTCCTATAGCCTTCTCTTCGTCTGTTTCGGTTACTTCCATCCTCAAGCCTGATATCTAATACATACCCGCTGTGAGAATCTGAGACGGAGAGCGAGTCAATCGTTTCCGCCGTATAGAGTTTTTTGAGACTTGCATTGTCAAACGTGTAATTAGATTTCAACTGATAATAAATTTCAATTTCGGCCTGCATTCTATTATTGGCGTATATTTTAGAATTTGGCGATAAATTCACATAGGTGCCTTCAAGATAAAGCCTCGAAAAAGGTTCCTCTCTAGGTCCAGTGGAAGAGCAAAAAGCGCTATTAATATTAAATAAAAAAGCGAGTAAACATAGTTTTTTAAATGAATTTGTTTTTAGAAATTTCATATATTATATCCCATATTTGACCACAATGATAAAATATATATTTAATCATTATTTTTATAATAATTAATTTATAATTTATAATGAAAAATTTAGAAAAGCGCAGTAATAATGTATATACAGAAGAGAGTTTTAACGAATCCCGCCCTCTGGCCAACTTTGAGTTCAAATGGCAAAACTTCGCCCTAACCTCCTTCTTTGGTGTGTTCGCTGGTATGCCTCTACGACTTTGAGCTCTGCCAATCTAAGTTATACGTTGGCCGAACACGGCATCCTTGTTAATCGTTCTACGATTTACAGCTGATTGGGGTATTGAACACATTTCCCCGAAAAATTCATCCTCCATCTAATTAGTAGACGATTTGGGAATCTTGCATGCCAATAGCGGAACTGGTTACATCTCAACAGAAAAATGTCCTCAGCAGTACTCATGTTCTTTAGGTTTTAAGCTCGTTACTTGATGGATTAGAGGTTGATATCGAAAGGGAAGTCCCACAAGATCCGTTGAGAGCAGTGTTTTATTTTCTCATTAGTTGCTCCCGGCCAGCTTCCATGACAGTAACCATCAACGATCTCATATGTCGTTTTTTTCTTTTTCCTATTTTGCTCAGAACCCCAGCAGAACACATCACTTGATTTGGCATTCACACATGCTCAGATTGTTACGGTGTTCACCTTAACTTCGCCGATCCCGCCTAGAACCTCTCCCTTTAACGCCCTCCTTAATTCGTGAAAGGGCGACCTTAGCCTACGTCAGACGTGATAAACTTTATAGCTCTTAGTCTTCTACAACGGCAAAAGGCAAATCATACGCTCCTTTTTGCATAACTTTTCGGCATAATTAAACCTAATTCTAGGTCGGAAAACCCCAAGCGGGCTAATTGAACTGGCCCCAAGTTTAGAGAGAGCTTTACCTGCCCTGATTCGAAAAGAAGAAATCTGAGGGTTGGGTGGTAACACTCACTCGATTACGACTTATGTCTTCCTCTGGCATAGAACTAGCAGATTCTCCCACTAAGTATTAGGCTCGTCCCTCTGCCGTGTATTGGACTCGCCCCGAAGGAGCCTCTGTCGCGTTTCTACTTCGCTTTCTACTTCGGATTAAAGAAGTTATTAAAGCCTTGGTGAAGATTAAGCACAGATTGCTGGAAGGCGATTGAATCATATTACTTCAACCATTGGTATTTACGCGATTTCTTGGCAACTGCAAGTAGTGGCTTGATGTCCTTTTTAGGATTCAGCGTGACACCATGCTTGCGGTGCATATGAGACTTTAAATGTAGAGCTTTGTTATACGCTTTTTTGTTATACGCTTTATAGCTATAACAGTTTCAACCGACTCAAATCTGTGCGTACCAGCTGTAACGAAAAACTCTCTGGCTATATCTACTTCCTCGCCATTCAAAAGCCTGCAGGCTATGCCGATAGGCTTTGTTGCGTAATTCAATAGAACTAAATCAAGAACCTACGATCTGATCAGCTACCTCCACTCTCACTCGTAGCTCTATGCCTAAACCTCGTTACAAAACAACCAACTGGCAGCAATACAACCAATCACTCATTAACCGTGGCTCTCTGACCTTTTGGATTGATGAAGAGGCGATTAGCGGGTGGGCGCAAAGCAAACAGAATAAGCGCGGTAGGCCACGTCGATTCAGTGATTTAG
>NZ_JBFSVA010000035.1:0-33792 GCF_041467655.1 Vibrio sp. 10N.247.311.49 | reverse complement strand
TATACGGCTCAAATAAGTATTGGAAAGAGCGGTATGGATACCACAGACGTTCACTCTCAGAAACAGCGATGTATCGAGTTAAACAGTTACTAGGAGGACGATTGAGCTTAAGAAATTACAATGCGCAGGTGGGTGAGACTTACGCGATGATAAAAGCGTTGAACAAGCTTACTGGGTTAGGTATGCCTAAAGCTTGTCGTATTAACTAAGAAACACACGAAACGAAGTAGCTCTATCTCTAAATTTAATTACGCAACAAAGCCTATCCTCGCCCTAAAAGCGGGCGAGGATTTACGGAGAAATTGCTAACTGGAAATTGAGAACCTCAAAATTATCCTATAAAATTTATTCCTAACGAAGCCGCAAATTCCACCTGCTTCCAGCTCGATCTAAATCACGATCATTTTTAATCCGACCTAGGCGACTTGCCCCTCCCTCCTCTCCTCGACCACCTACAACCATAGCTAACATTTCTAATTCTTCTTGCGATAATAAAGGATGATTGTCAAATATAACTCGTTTCATTATTAAACCCCTAATTTTATTACTAATAATCTTAAAATTAAACAAAAGAAATTAATTTTAAATTATGATTACATTTAAAAAATTAATTAATAAGTTAATAAGTTAATAAGTTAATGTAAATTATATTAAAAAAAGAATAACCTTGAATTCTAATTTCAGCACCGAGCCTACTGCATAAATACAACGTTGCTAATCTTCTTTGAAAATAACGTCTAACGCCCAGGACTCTGGCTCTCAATGTGCCAAAGTTTTCTTGTCGCTCTTGAGCGGCTTTGTTGAAGCGCTCATTTAATCGCCAATTTTTGAGTTGAGAGCCTTTTCCTATATTCTTATCATACCTTGATGTATTCACTCTCATAATCATACCTTACAAACACAATCAATCCAGGCGTCAACACTTCAAAAAAACACACCTACCGACAAACCAATTATATTGCGTGACCGAGGGCGGATTGATATCTGATTATCAGGCGACATTATGGATAATTGGCAGAGTGAGCAACGCACTTATGATGGAACAGGCTCATCCCCAATACCCTGATAGCACAATAAGAGCGTGACATTATTTGAGACTGGTCTTCAAACAGCCCCTACGCCAACTTCAAGGTCTCATCGATAATCTATTAAAAAGAATGGGGGACGCAGATCTAGCCTGTCCAGACTATACCTCTCCTTCTAAGCGCTTATCTCAACTAGGTCTTAAGAAGCCCGCATTCAAATCCACATATAAACCGAATGAGGGGCCGTAGGGGCACTGTGTGAAAAAATTGATATAGATGCAGACCATGTTTCAGCGGATAAAATGGACGATACCGATGACGTCTAGGACGCATTATCGAGCAAATTTCCTGAAGCCGATATAATCATTCCTCCCAAAGATAATCTGCTTGCTGTCGACGCTCGCAATCCTAAAAGGATGAGAAATTTAGTGGCGTATCTGCATTAGGTCCCCAATTACACAGTAGAGACTTTGAAAACAACAACAGGAAATGATGCTAGCGGCATGATTTACACAGCTTGGTATGCCCGACAGCTACCGAGTCGCTTAATGATGTCAAAAGACAAAGTGGGTTGAGTACTGCAACAAAGCCACGAGAAGTCGAGAAACAACGTTTACTTCAAAACTAAACGAGACTTCAAGGCGGCGATAGACCAATTTTTTCTGTGACTCTTCCAGAGATCGCAGGCTCTTTGGCATCTCAGATTAATGATAATTTTTAGGTACTCAAACCTGCACCTTCAAGTTGATTCAATATATATGTGCTATGGGTGGGCTTTATTCTGTCATAAAAATCCAATTTTAATGCGAGTTATCTATATATTTCTGCTGCTTGCTTTGACATCATAATTATCTCTTTCAGTTTGGCTTTAGCGACCTCTTGCGCCATGTAATGCCTAACTAAAAGCAGTTAGGTGTTGAAAAACCCATCCTTCGATAATTAGTCTCAAGAACATCCGAGATCATAAAAGCAGTAACCTTCTTTATTTCACCTCCGCCTTTCTTTAAATCTCGAATTATCTCCCTACCATTTTCAACACTCGCTCTTTTAACCGCTCCCGGTCTATTAAGCCTAGTGTTAACAATGTTATCGGGGTCTGACATCACTTGAGATATGCTTCTTTTTTCTAATGCAGTCCAATCCTTAACCTCACTAATCACTACATTTTCACCTTTATATGAAGTTGAAAAGTATAATTTATTAGAATCTATTACATCTGAGCCCAAGGTATCAGAGGCACTTTCTAAAAAATCGTCATTGAACTGCAAAGCCTCTGTTACGCTACTTTTAGTACTTTCATTTGGAAATGGTATTTTACCTTCCTCAATATCAGCCAAAATATTTTTGTTCTTTTCAAGCATACTTTTTACATTCTCATATAGCTTTTTCCTAGCTTCTGAATGTTCCAAGGGTTTATCTAAAACTAACTTTTCAGTAGAGAAACCGACTTTTGAAAGCCTTGCCTCCCCATTTTGAATTATTATTTTCGGCCTGATCGAGTCTAATTCACTTGGATTTATTTTAGTTACATCAATTTCAAGACTCCCAGACATCGAGCTAAATGAAATTGCAGAGAGTAGCAATATCAAAAATGTATTTATAAGATATTTAATTTTATATTTTCTTCCCATCATGATTCACCTCTTCAAGGAGTAATTGGTCTATGGTAATCCGGGGAAAGGAGAAGCCAACCCATTGTAATTCCCCTCAATAACATCAGAAACTACAAAAGCGGATATTCACCTAACGTTCGGATTATTTGACTTAAAATCTCTCACCACACTTCTATCTGTTTAGCACTGCACCTTTAAGAACCACATTAGTATTTACAATGTTGTCTGGATAACATGACGCAAGAGAAATACGCTTGCTCTTAACCTTAGGTCGCTCGAACGTTAGACATCAAAATGGATTATCCTTTGATTTAATTAAACTAGTGCCTCTTCCTATAGTCTTGATTTTTAGTTAATCAACTCAAAAAAATCATTTTTAAAACTTTATCTAAGATACTTTTTCCCTGCTCCCATCACAATATTCGACCTAATTGGCGTGATGCAGGCGCATGGGTGGTCCTGTTTGAGAAACAGGAACCCATAAATTGATAGTGTCATCAAGGTACCTAATTATTTTATTATTATCTTCATCTAAAAAAGGAGTTGAGTTAAACGCTAGCCAATCAAAGTTTCCGCTTGAATATTTATGTACTTCTTGAGAAGAGTAATTTACGAGTTTACTGTTTTTATTTAGCGCAACCAGGTCGTCACGTAAATCGCTCAAGATTACAGCAGCGGCTTCATTTTCCCAATCACTTAACTTTTGTAGCTTCTTCACGTAATTATCGATTAATGCGCCCACAACGTTAAAGTAACTATTTTGAATAGAGCTAGTCATTTGAGCATAATCAATGAATCGTAATGATGTCTCATAGTTATCACCACCTTGTAGACTCATTAATGAAACAGCATCATTTAATGCAACATCTACCTTTTTCTTTAGGCTTCCATCAGCCACATGTTTATCGATTTTCTCAATAAGCGAATTTAATTTTTCTTGACTGATTGGCTTTAATGAAATTTCTGATTTATCTACTAATTTAGTATTAACCAGGTCTTTAGCTGCATGATAAGAACTCATAATTTTGTTTTTAAGGGTGGAATGTTCCTCTCCAATTTTCGAATATGCATCATTAATTAATTTTGTAAACTTGGTCTCATCAGTCACATCGACGCCTTGGCTAATTAGTGACTTTGTTATGGCAAAAATAAATGGAGCAACATCAATTTTGGATTTAATATCATTCATGACAGAGCCTTGAATTATTGAGCTTTCAATTGGCATAAATATCGATATAAAAATAAGAAAACCTTCTTCAATCTTTACCTCTGAATAATCAAGGTTTTTCAAAATATGATGCCCAAAATATAACCAAGAATAGTATTTTTTTAGAACATCATTATATGGGGCTATCATTGATTCCTGAAGACTATGGATAAATTTTGTATCTGTAAGCATATCTTTGAATTCAACAACAAGATGATCGCTATTGTCATATATTACATCTACTGTCCTCTCTAAAACTGGGAAAAATACATCATTCAACCAACGCATATTTGGTATTGCAACATTTTTTATCGATTTTGAAAATCGGATGCTGTTTGTGCCTTCATATGATGGATGGAAATTTGCATTATTTAATGGGACATGTCCGAAACTGCTTATGTATTTCTTCCCTGTCAATGAGGTTGAATACCAGTATTTTAAATTTTCCTTTAATCCGATTAGGTGGCTAATAGTTACTGGTAATTCACTTGAAACGAATTGCGTGGTTATTGGGGTGGATACTGTGTTATCTTTGAAATATTTATCTACTCTATTAGAGTAATTATCATTAATCAATCTATATGCTAATTTGTGGAAACTGTTTTTATATAATTCAACTGTTAATTCTCCAAAATGTTTATATTCATAATTATAAATCTCATCATTATCACCTCGGATTATTTTTTTAAGCTTTAGTAGTGATGCGTCTGTTTTATCAATTGCTTTTGAGTAGACACCCATCAAAGTGCGATCGGACTCTTCCATCTTGTTGATGACCCCAGCCATTTTTATATCACCATAAATTGCAATCCCTTCAGCGATGAGAACACCTATAACTGGGTTTATAGCTTCCGCAATTGACTCGGAGAAAATTGAGCCGATAACTTCCCCTGCAATTTCCGGGGCTATGTAGGAGCCCAAAAGAACGGCACCACCAGTGATTTCATCAGCATTTTTATTTTCTATGCCGTCAAGCAATTCTAATCCACCACTTACAACGCCAATAGCTCCACCAATTTTCTCTGCCAACTCCATTGCTCCGGTTTCAAATTCTGGTATAACCTCACCAATTTCTTCATTAGTAATCTTTTGGCCAATGGGAGTTTCTTTTTCTGATATCGGTGAGATGTCCTCTTGAAAATCATCAACCTCTTTTTCAAGAGTTGTAGTTTTACATGCTTCCCCCTCATCCAAAATAAAATAGAAAGAGTTAGCACTATTGGCAAATAATACCGCTCCGATTGATAGTCCAATAGTGCTTATTTTAAACTTCATTGTCCATTCCCCCGCCTAAAATATGATTTTTTGAAAATTTTGATGGAATTAAAAAATTGGTAAAACTGACAATAGACTATTTCAATCAATCAATAAGAACATTTAAATAATTTATGTTTTATTTATATTGAAAAATTATCATCTTTACTAATTCAAGGAAAAAGCATGAGCCACACCAAGAGTTTTTGACTCTGAGTTAAGTGAGAAAGAGCTTGCGGTTGAAAATGCAGCTAGAACAATATTAGTCAAAAACAAGATTATATGTAGTAAAGCGGAAAGGGCTTTCAATAAAGGAAATACAAAGGTGTTTGAAACATTATATAGTTCGTTAACTTTACCCAATTACATTCAAAGACCTTTCAGTTATGACGTAAGTGTTGATATAGGGGCGTCAACGCCAGTTTTTCCACTTAATGAAAATAGAACGTCCAATACGAGCCGATAATGACGAGAGAAGATCTGCGCCAAGCACTCTTCGAATACATCGAGGTTAATTATTACCGAACAAGAAGGCACAGTGCACTTGAATATCTAAGTCCAGTAATTTCTTGTCACTTAGCAAACCAGTCAGTCTGACAAGTGTAGAGCACCCTTATCAAATAGGAAAACACTTATTCATATGAAGGTAAGACAACTTTTCCCTCACCAAATTTTTGTGAAAGAAAAGACTCTACAAACAGTTACGCTTCCCCAATTTATAGACTCGTCGAAAAAAGATAGATAAGGTAAAGGCTCATTAAAACAAAGAAAAATCCTGCAATTTTATTGCCCCACTGTTCAATGTATCTTGACACTATATGTGCCCGCATCCAGTAACCAATGACAGCATACATCGAAAGCACTAGTGCCGTCGAAATACCGACAATCCCCAAACAGATCATATAATCACTGATATTACTATTCGTAAGGTCAACAAAACTAGGTAAGATAGAAGCATAAAAAAGGATAGTTTTTGGGTTCCCCATAGCTATAGATAGCCCGGCAAAAAATTCCTTTGTTGAGAAATCAGACGTTGAGATATCGGTTTCACTTAAATGAGGAGAAGCCGCAATAATTAGACTATAGCCTATCCACCCTAAGTATATGGCACTAACAAATTGTACGAAGTGATAGATTCCTTGGACGCCGTTCTGAGCAAGTGCCGTATTGATGCTAAAATATGCAATGCTAAAAAATAACATAGCACCTATGACAATTCCTAAGGTCGTTATTAAACCCGACTTAAGCCCGACCCCCATACTTTGAATCATCACTAGCAACACACTTGGACCAGGTACTATTGATAGTAGCGTAATTGAAGCTGTAAATAATAAGATTGTGGTAATGTCCATGCCATTGCCTTTTAATGGTCTGTGCCTACGTAAACCCACATAGGTTTAATATCTGCAACATGAAAGCCAAACTTCTCGTAGAATCTAAATGCTTGATTATCACCAAGTAAAACTTTTTGATGGAAGTGTTGGTATTTTTTCATGGTCTTGCTCATCAATTCACTGGCAATACCTTTCGATTGATACTCTGGAAGTACTAACAAATGGCTCACGTACACAACTAAATAGCCATCGGAAATAGTTTTTACTAGACCGACCAAGCGTCCTTCTGAGTAGGCGCAGTACAGTGTGTGAGCCCCATTAAGGGCGAGCATAAGTTCATCAAGTTTATGTGCCGAACTCCAACCTACAGATTGATAAAGTTCAAAGACATCCTGACGTTCAGGAAGAGTATTACAGGTGTATTCAATTATCATTATCAGATTTCCTTTAAGTTTCGATGTAAATAATCATTATCAATAAGTGGCCAATAATGCGCTGATTTTCTCGGTTCTAAGTGCTCACTAGATTTATCGAACAGGTGCCACTGTTCGTTTTCGTTGGCACTCATCAACGCATCAAGAATCAAAATATCGTGTTTCTCCAAGGTTGAAACCGATGATTTTGTGATTATCTGATCAATAATATTTTGGGGTTCTTTGTATTGTATAGAAACCTGACTTGGAAGAAGGCTCTCAAGCAGATACCTAAAATCGACTTTTTTACTAGGATAAAGAGCCAATATTTGGGGGGGATAAGAAATCTCTAATTTAGAATTAAAGATTGAGACTATCGCCGAGCAAGCTACATCGATTGGCGTATAAGATACATTACCATGGTTGATAACAAGTTGGTTTAGCGACTTAAAGACACGTAAAGAGGAAACTAATAAAGAATTGCTATTCGGCACTTTATATTTGTCTGATGGCATCAATTCCCCTACTCTCGAAATCGATACTTCTATATTAAACTTAGTGAGTTCTGTGACTCGCTTTTCTCCTTCAAACTTAGTCTGGGCGTACCCACTCACTTCAGCGCTCGAATTATTGTTTATCAATTTTTCAACAGCCAGACTCGACACGTAGTGAAATTTACGTGCGTTTGCACGAAGAGCAAATTTGCATACTTCTGTTACACCTTCTGCGTTAGTTAAACGTAATGCTTCTGAGCTCTTGTTTAAGTTAACGACTGCCGCCGTATGAAGAATATGAGAAGTATGAAGAGCCAACTGATCATACCTTTCCGAAGATAATCCCATCTTATCTTGCGTGATATCACCAGCTACGACTGTTACACGCTTCCAATCAATTTGATTCTCAATTTTGTACTGTTTTGCACAATCAATTAACCTTAACTTTGCGTTTTCGTCAGAACTTGCTCTCACCAAACAAGTTGCTTTATGACTACTCTCTACGAGCAATTCACATAATAAATGAACCCCGAAATAACCACTTGCTCCAGAAATAAAAACGGATTCAGTAAATGATAGGTGACTAACTGGTCCTGAATACATTTCAATATTGGTCCTGAATTCTTTAGTCGAGCTACTGGTAACCGAAGATTCCAATTCACTAATCGTTAATATACTGGCTATGTCTTTAGATGAGATCCTTTTCCCTAGCTGTTTTTCAATATCTATGGCTATGCAGAGCAGATTGATTGAATCAATCCCTAGTTCCTCAAAACTCTTTTCTGGCGCGATGTCAGAAGAGACACAATAGTTGGACAGAATATTAACAAGTTCGGGGATAAGGCTGCACTCTGCTTCAGTGTCCTTGAAAAGCTTCAGAAGACTGGCTCTCTCGATCTTTCCGTTGTTGTTTCTTGGAAAATCATCTACTTTTACTATTCTTTGGGGTATGAACTCCGAAGGTAAACTTTCAGACAACGTTTGGCGTACATCTTTTTCATCTACGGCCGAACTCCCAGTTACCACCGCCAAAATTTGTTTAGAGTTAGCATTTTCATCTACGGCGACTTTAGCGCATGAAATGCTTGGAATAGCCTCGAGCGCCATTTCAATTTCTGTCAACTCAAGACGAACTCCATTCAATTGGACCTGGCTATCTTCTCTCCCATGGAAAAATAAGACCCCATTCTCAAGGCTTCCTATATCACCCGTTAGATAACAGGGTTCATAATCGCCTGAACTACGCCTAATACTTCTAAACTTGAGAGTTGTTAATTCTGGAAGACCAAGATAACCGAGCCCTAAACCAACACCTAACACAGCAATTTGTCCCAAGACACCTGGTTTATTTATTTCGTTGAGTTGGTCGTCCAGCACTACATAACTAGTGTTGGCTATAGGAAGACCCAGTGGAACACTATTCTCCTCGTTCCCGTTAAAGTGATGAAACACGAAGCCAATGGAAGCTTCTGTTGGTCCATATGTATTAGTGACTTGGATCCATGGACACAATAACCTAATAGTTTTTATCAACTTGAGAGATACCTCTTCTCCCCCAACAAGAATATTCCTAAAAGACTTAAAGTAGTCACTCCCTCTGGCCCTAGAAGCCATATACTGTAGATAAACCCCTAAAACAGAAGGGACAAAGTCTGCCATTACAATCTGCTCTTCCCTGATAGTATCCAATGTTGCTTGTATATCAAGAATCCCTTCTCGCATTGGAATAACTACTTTGCCACCAGTCGTTAACGGCCACAACAATTGCCAAAGTGATGAATCAAAAGTATGTTTGCTATTTTGTAAAACTGCATCACCCAGCTCAAGTTGAAAAGCTTTGGACATGACGTCAAACCGGTTGGCTAACCCTGCATGCTGATTTAGGCAGCACTTTGGCTCGCCAGTGGTTCCTGATGTAAAAAAACCATACGAGATAGCTCCAGGTTCAGGTAATTCAAACGTAATATTCTGGGTTGGCAAATTTACAGTATGGTCGTAATATATACTCGTCTGACAGGCATATTGCTTGGTAGTAGCTATAACTATCTCGGAATCAATAGTCTTTAACATTTTGGCCATTCTGGCCTTCGGGGTATCTACATCTAAGGGAACAAAAGCACCACCGGTCATCCAAACCGCCAACAATGAAATAACATAGTCAATTCCCCCTTGTGAAATAATAGGCACAATAGTTCTTGGGGAAAGACCAGCTTCTAGTAACTCACTTGACAATTCCTGAGCATGGCATATTAAATCAACGTAACGTATGCTTTTACTACCTTGTTTAATCGCTACAGCATCAGGGGAGAGTTGAGATTGATGTAGTATTTTTTTTAATACAATATTAGATGACATAACTTACTCGTGGCATATGGTGTTTAAATGAAAGGCTATTAATTGAGCTAACTCAAGTATTTGCTGCTCCGTGTGTTGACTACAGAAGAACAGTGGCTCTTCTATCGTTGGTGGAATTAAATAGCCCTGCTCACAGAGTTTTTGATGTAGCGAGGAAAAAATGGTTTGATCTTGCTTCTGGACGTCATCCAAAGAGGTGAGATTAGTCAACGACTCAACAAGTATTAAGCTAACCAATGGTCCTTTCTTTACAACATTGAAGTTGATACCGTACTCTTTAAATTTGTAACTCAACTCTCTTGTAAAAACGTCAGTAATCGCGTCAAGTCCTTCATAGACACTTCCATCTTCTAATGAGCGTAACGTACTAATCCCTGCGGTCATTGTCAGTGGATTCCCAGCGAAGGTCCCACCTTGGAATACACCACCTTCATTACTAACTTGCGCCATAACAGAATCTGAGCCGCCATATGCGCCAATTGCTAGACCACCACCTATTATTTTGCCAAATGTTGTAAGGTCTGGATAAATTCCCAACTCATTTGAAACCGGACCAAACCCAAATCGGTATCCAGAGACAACTTCATCAAAAATCAGCAGTGAATTTTGTTTAGAACATAATACTCTCAGTGTTTTTAAGAACTCTATTTGCGCTGGCACTAACCCCATATTAGTGGCAACGGGCTCAATGATCACTGCAGCGATTTCATCACTGTACTGGCTAAAAATCGATTTAATCTGCTCTATATCATTATATCGACAAGTAATTGTGGCGTTTTTGAAACTTGAATGTATGCCGTCCGTGCCGAAATTATCAGAAATTTCCTTCTTATTAGCACCACTTAATATAGTGTCACAATGACCGTGGTACCCACCGGAAAACTTCACCACTATTTGTTTCTGTGTAATCCCCCTAGCTATACGTAGGGCAGTCATTACAGCCTCAGTACCGCTGCAGGTGAAACGAACTTTGTCTATGTGCTTTGAAGAGTTAACTATTATCTTTGAAAGCTCAGCTTCACTCCTATGAGTTAAGCCAAGTACCAATCCCCTAGATGCCTGCTCTTTGATCGCGTCAACCACACAATCGGGTGAGTGACCCAGCAAACAGGGACCTAACCCCATTATAAAATCGACATAACGAGTACCCTCAGAATCCCAAATATATGAACCACTCGCTTTATCAGCTATGATCATTGGCGTGGTTACTTCAGAGAATTTTCGCCCTGGTGAATTTGCTCCACCCGAAATGTAAGTGGCGAGCTCCTTGATAATAGTGTGACGTGATCTGTTACTGTGCTTCATAATGTCGTCCCTAACTATAGATATCTAGAGTTGTCTCAATGGACAGCTCTCTTTCAAGATCACTCGTTGAAGCCCAATCCATATTAACGATCAATCGACGTGAATCTTTTGTCAGAGGGTGCACTCTGTGTAATGTCGTTCCGGATTTGAAAAAATAAAAACCGCCCTTGTTGAAATGATAAGACTCAATGGCATTATTAGTAATGACGTCATAAACCGCGGGATTTTTTTATCCCACTTAGTATTATGAATACATTGCGTGAACCCACCACACGACGCGTCCGGAATATCAATTAACCAAACAAGACCGAAACTGAAATCGTCCCAATGCCACCCATGAGTATCACCTTTCCGCTCAAGTAATGAGATTGCAATTTGCTCATCTTCAATTGGGCATTGGTGAACGATTTCACCAGCTATATGTGAGAGAAAGCGTCGGAATGGTCTAGAATCATAAATGGCGGCAATTAAAGGCGAATTTTCACGGCAGATGGTATTTCCTACTGTGATCATGTTACGTTCGGTATCCGAAGTTTCTTTGACAACCAAACTTTTTCGCTTGCCATAATGTTCCACTAAGTTTGATGCTTCCTCACTCAATTCAAGCCACAAATTTTCTGGCAGTATATCGGCGATGCAAACCAGAGGCTTTTTTGAAAATTGGGATTGAAGCTTACAAATATCTGCTTGAGTTAAACTGTCTATAAAATTCTGAAAAGCAGCGTCAATCCTTGATTGTCCATATTGCATGATGAATGTATCCTCATAAATTAAAGTTTTCATGCTAGATTCGAGTTTATAAAAATCAAAGAATAACGCTTAAATTCCGTTTTTTAATGAGGGAAGATAACTATTTATCCAAATTTATCTGCAAATGAATAAACAATTTATTACGTCTGAAAAATATACCTTTGCAGTCATCTCTTAAGGCGCGACCCAGAACAACGATAACAATACAAATATAACTAGTTGGAGTTTCCACTCAAATATCCTTTGAAACTATAATAATGACTAAAATAAATGTGACGACTGTAGTCATCTTGATAAAATGCTTAAAACCCATCAATTAAACAATTAATTTATGATTTAATTTATTCCCCTCGGTTTTTTGCGCAACTCAATGGAAATAAGTCAGCAACCTATGATCTGAGCAACTACATTCACTCTCCTTCTTAGCCTCATGGATTGATGAAGAGACGATAAGCAGGTGGGCGCAAAGCAAACCGAATAAGCGCGGGAGACCACGTCGGTTTAGTGATTTAGCTCTCACGACAGCGCTCATGGTGAAACGCGGCCACTGAGAGCGCTACAAGGATTTATCGACTCGATATTTAGACTTGCCCATGTTCCATTAAGTTGTCCGCATTACACTTGCATCAGTCGTAGAACAAAGCAAGTTGAGGTCTCATTTAAGACTAAAACGAGAGGAGCAATACAGTACCTAGCCATTGATGCTACTGGCCTTAAGGTTTATGGCGAAGTTCTTCCGAACTTACTGAAACAAACACGTCAAAGCACCCTTGAGGTATCTGGTGATGGCGCTTACGACACGAGATCGTGTCACGCTGCTATTAAGATTAAGCGAGCCGTTGCGCTTATTCCCCCCAAGAGAAGGGGCAGCCTTCTGGGAGCGTGGCCATCCTAGAAATCTCGCAATGGGCAGCTAGAAGTTATACGGCTCAAATAAATATTGGAAAGAGCGGTATGGTTACCACAAAGCCTATCAACAACTCAAAATCAAAAAACGGATAATTATTAATTATTAATTACCCTTCAACCTCTTGCGATAGCTGACAAGAAGAAGCATAAAGACGTCAGGTTAATAATCGCCCCAATAATGATGAAAGTCGTTTCACTTAACATCTCAGCGCATTCAAGCCGACCGCATTGTAATAATTGAAGGAACTAAAAAGATGTCACTACGTTACGTCATATTGACGTATTTAAATGAAAACCCCCACTCAGGTTACAGTGTCACCAAAGAAATCAACAAATCCCATTATTGGAGCGCCGTCCTACAGCATACTTATCGAGAGATTAAGGTATTGCACAAAGAAAGATGGATAGAAGCGCATGCGAACTGTGCTTCAAAAGGCAACGCTTTCACTATCACCGAACTTGGTAAACAAGCGCTAATTAACTGGCTATCGACACCGGTGGCCACCTGTCAGCATAGAGATTCGTTTTGTATAAAATTGATGAATCATTCTCTCGCACCAACAGAATTAAGCCGTGAGATAGACCTCAGCATCAAAACCACCCTCACGGTATGTCAATATTACGAACGAACCTTGAAACAACCGCAATTAAACGCTCGTCAAACCCTTATCCTCAAAAAGCGACTCGCAGAAGTTCAATTGAATTTGGATTGGTTCCAAGACATCCAGAAGACCTTGTTTTGAAAACGTCCACTCAAAGCAAAGTCGTTAAAAAAGAAATTGACCACATCGCCAAATACATTACACCTCAAGTTCATTCTGGCCCCGTCAAGCACGCACCCAGAATGAACTTGAAGAGAACGACATCAGCCAAAATATTAAAATAGTGGGATTGATTCATAATAAGGAGAACACCTCATGGACAAAAGAACCGTACCAGCCCATCAGCGCATGGAAATACCGCTTAAACCCAACCACGCCTTACCATATCCAAGTAAAACCGTGCCAGAAAAATTAAAGCAGCAGACCAAAGTTCGTCGCCGCATTGAAGACATCCTTGAAGCCCAAGAATTTGATGCGCTTTGGAAGGATGGGTGAAATAGAAGACAATAAAGCACGGCCGCTTTGTCGCGTAATTCAGTTGAGAGACCATTTTTCACCGTTTGATATGCTTTTTAATCAATACGACAGGTTTCAGGCATCCCAAGCTTCTACAGCGCTTTGAGCATGTCTAAGTTTATGAAAGTAAACGTTTGTGATAACCAGACCGCTGTTTCCAATACTTATTGGAACCGGACACCTCCGGGCAACCAGCCGCGAGATTTCGGGAGGGGGATGAGCTCAAACGCGAGTTTAATCTGAATTGCATAGTAACAAGACCTCGTGTCATAGCGCCATCGCCAGATACCTCTATGAGACTTCGGCGTGTTTATTTGAGTAAGTTCGGGAGCACTTCTCCACCGGTAACATTAGATAAACTTAACTCAGCAGCAAGGATTTCCGGCGTCTTGGTATCGACCGCTAAGTGTAACTTTCGCCATACTCTAAGCTTCCCATCTGAACAAGGTTTTTTACTTCCTACTTACCTTCACCATAAACCTTGATGCCTCTCTACTCAATGGCTAGGCACAGCATTGCGCCTCTTGCTTTTGTTTTAGATGAGATATCTACCTCTTTTGCATGGCGAATGATACTTTTGTTATGTGGGCAGCTCAACGGAACATGAAGCTAGCCTAAATATTGAATCGATAGACCCTTGCAGCGATCTCAATGGCATAGAGAAGACTCGTTTCACCATTAACGCAGTGGTAGTAATAACTAAATCACTGAATCGACGTGACCTACCACGCTGGTTCTGTTTGCTTTACGTCCCCCCACTTATCGCCTCGGGACCTATCAGAGCTAATAGGAACTAATACAGGTAAAGGAGACCTCTTTTTATTTGTACTGCAATTTATCTAACTCATAATTGTCCGTGCGACCTGAAGTCGTATGAAGCGTTGTTCACCACGCAGAGTGAACCATCTGTATCACCAGATGACCCTAAGAGCCTGAATAAAGCAGCGGCTCTGACAACGTAACGAAGCTTGGTCGTTAGGCTGTGCGGGAGCAAAATCGTGAGAGGATGTTCCTCCTGATAACCTCAAAATCGGGTGAGTGCTAGGGAGTCAATATGATGAATGTAATGTGAATCCATTTAAGGCGCGTTATGTGATGAAACAGCGGAAGTGGTTAATACGCTGTAGCCAAAAGGCAACGAGAGTCGGAAAGAGATTGGACAATGCTCTTTCGTGGTCATTGTACTCTCCGCACCATTGTGGGCATCTAAGTTGACATTTTTACGCGACATACGGAACAGGGTAAGCCTGTATACCTCCCTATGGGAAAGCTACCTGTGAAGGTGGCCGATAGGTATGCAGGTAAAGGAGGTTAGAGAAAGCAAATGCCGCTTTGTAATGAAGTGGATACAGATTTTTATCTGGCGCGAAAGCGAGCTGACTTCTAACTGGTCTCCCGTTGCGAAAGAGTTTGAAGAACTTTATTGAAGAAGAAAAGCAAATGATGATTTCGAATGAAATTAGTGCATCTTCTTACAACGAACCGTGGTCTCTCAATTACTGAGTGCTCATTGGCGAGGTATTAAAGCTTCAAGTGCGTATCGCAAAGGTAATTAACACGAAGAGCTAATGTTGCGATCAACTTTTGGTCTCGCTCTAGTCCTATAACGATTTAATTACTGGGTGCTTCACTGTGCCTTTGTGGAGGCTTGAGCCGTATGCAGTGAAAGTTGCACACGGTTCTGAGGAGGGTGGCACCTGGTAACAGGTGCCGTCTATCCGACATTTCCTTTCGGCTTGAAGAGATTTGGCGGATCAAAACCAAACTAGAGATTGATAGTAGTTGGATGTAGCTTGCGTTACTTAACTGAGCCATTCTTGATAACAAACTAAGATCGAGTGATTTTCTCTACTTCCGGGGTTGCGAGGTCTCTTCGCAAAATAGGATATTTAGCCGTGTTAAGCAGATTCAGAGAAAAACAGACCTTGAAGTTCAATTTGAGAAAAAGACAAGAACTCAACAGAGTCTCATGAAATGGATTTTGATGACTTCCAACAGCCAGCAATTTTCTTTTCCAAGCCAAATGCGAAAGCAACAACCGATTAAGTATATACAGGCTTAAATTAAAAGTTGGAATGTTCGATTTTCTTCTTTGATTTGTAGGCTTTCATTGAAATTTTTAAGACAAGTTGTTCTTGTTTCGTTGAAATGAGCTGCTTAGTTAAAGCTTTGTGGTGTAGGTCCGTGATAAAGTTTTTTTCCCAAGGCGTAAGGCGGTCAAACCTTAATAAAATAGTGTCATTTAGTACATTGAACAACTCGTATTGGCTTTTATCCATTCGACTGCTGAGCATTCAATTAGAGCACTTAGCTAGAGAAATGACGTTAAGGCTTTCTACGTTATCATTTTTGCCTAAGGTAATGATTCGATAAGAGACCCCCCTCTCTAATAGTGGTCTTATTTCGATGTTGTCACAAAAACTAACGGCGACTTTTTCTACTAAGCTGTCCATATTCAAAGTTTTCTTTTTTACGAAAATAAGAGTGACACTATTGCCCTCTGACTGAGCATTTACGAGTGTGATTGAGCCTAACTCTTGTGGCAGTTGGCTTGAGATAACCGTCGCTCTATAATCGGCAAGCCCATTAGATTTTATTGGGCTTATCTGACAACCGTTAAGCATGACACTGACGAAGAAAATTACTGTTGTTCGTAGCATTATGCGCTTCTTCTCCCTTTAGGTGCCTTAAAATATTTATGGATATAACGTGAAGACATAGAAGATAAGAGCGCACTGTAATCTAAACTGAATGTGACTTTTTCCCCTACAAGTAGTGGTTTCTGTGAGGATTCAAGGACAAAGTGATCGCTAGTTGAAGACATGATCTTAATCCCATTCGGAGCCTTAAGCCCGCTGACACAAACATCTTGGCGGCCTAATGCCAGAATAGCTTGTGATACCTCCCCTCTATCTTGAAGGTTTTCTTTTTCACCAAAAGCATTTAACCCCCGACTTCCCCAAGGCAAAGTCGGTTTAATCTTGGATTCAATCACTTCAGCGGTCAAAGAAACCGCATCCGTATGTAAGCCTTTGATATTTTCGTGCTCTAAAGGCTCACAGCCTAAAAAAATTGCTTCTCCTATACGAAGGTTATTGACTCGAGTTAAGCCTGTTCTCTGAAGAGCCCAGTTAACTGAAGCAGAATTACCCCCTGAAATAATTTCTAGATTGACCCCAAATGTAGCTTCAATTCCATCGGCAAGATCAGAAAGAATATTCATATTTTGTTCATTTGGAGCGACGCCATACCGACAGGCTAAATTCGCACCAATTCCTTTTATCGTGATGTTCGGTAAAGAAATAATCTCTCGGATAAAATCAATCACGCGATTCGGCATCACACCTTCTCTGAGATCGCCAAGCTCAACCATAATAATGATACCGTGACGGCAATTTTGTTGTTCCGCTGCATGTGAAAGCCTCTGAATTACTTCAACTTCAGAATTTAAACTCATATCACTGTATTTTATTACACTCGCCACTTGACTTAGCATGGGCGTACGTATCAGCATTTTAGGGATAGCAATGCCTGATTCAGTCATCTTTTGAAGGTTTTCCATTCTTGAATCGGCTAACATTGTTGCGCCAGCATCAATAAGAACTTGTGCGATGATAGGGTGGCCGAGGAAGACTTTTGTTACAGGTGTAACGGATATATTTTTTAGTGAGAGCTGAGTGATCAGGTACTGAGCGTTATGGTGAATCTTCCCACAATCAATGTCTAATCTAGGGCAGTTCACCCTTTTGCGGCCAGTTTTCTTGCTATCATAGGGAAGGCTGACGTTACGATGTGCAGTAGATGTTCGACAGGCTGTGATAATGCATCAGTAACCGGTATACCAAATTCGGTAGTGTAGCTGTCTATCGCACGACAGGTTTCATCTAAAGACATATCTTCATGATTCAGTGTTAGTCCAATAACATCGGTATTAGAAAACGTTTCGATAAGATTGATTTCTGAAGCAATCGAAGGCATTGGGCAATCAGGAAAATCACTACGATATAAACGTTTAGGAGCATGTTGCAATATCACACCCGCTGGACAACTGCCACGTAAGATAAATGCGCTGGTTGAAAACGCAGGATGACTCAAGGCTCCTTGCCCTTCAATAATAATCAGGTCCGGATTTTCTTTTTCATAGGCCTGTACAATGACAGATTCCAACTCACCGGCACAAAATTGTGAAGGGACAGCATCGAGTGCAACGCAGTATTGTGCGCCTTGCATAATACCTGTTTGACCAGTGGCAATCAGAACGACGTTAAGGCCTTTTCTAGTCAGTTCATTCGCCAATATTGTTGCTGTTGTTCGTTTTCCTAGCGCGCAATCCGTCCCCATTACAGCAATTCTCGGACATTTAACGTTGTGTATTTTGCCGCTAAACGTTTTCAGATCGCCTTTACTTTTGGGTTTGCGAGTATCGAATATTCGAACGTTATTCTTTAAGCTAGCTTCTAAAAATAGAGGATCATCAGTTAGGAATTCATGCAAGCCATTTACGATGTTCATTCCTAGTGACATGGCATTTAAAATGATGCTTTTATCTAAGTCAGATAAAAAACCACTTGATGGCGCAATGCCAAAAATGAAGTAATCGGGAATGCTTTCCGCGTGAATGATAGCTTCTTCAGCATTGGCAAGGATCGGTATTCCATTGGCTTTGTTATCAAGTACTTCTCCAGCATCTAAGCCGGCAGATACACTATCAATAACCGATAGAATACGATAGCTTAATGAATGCCTCACTAGCCCATTAGCGGTTTTACCATCAATTTCACCGAAATTACCTTCGCAATATATAATTGCCGAAGGGATGACAGGTTTCACTTTCTGAGCAAGTGGTAGGCAAGGAGCAATATGAGTTACATTGTAGTTGGTTTTGAAATTTTCAATTCTAGTGAATTTGAAGATGTTTCTTAACTTTTGGGTTGAAATGGACATAATTAAAGCCTGCGGTGAGGCTTAGGAGGGCAACTAAGGAGTGCCGAGATGCGAGTTCGGAAAAGAAAAGAAGTCCCTACTAAGCGGTAGGGATAAAAACCAAGGTAACACACTTACCAGACTATTGTTGGTTAATATTAAGACACTTCTGCGTCTATCACTTTGAAAATTAGCCCTTACTAGAGTGAGTTATCGCCCGAGAATCGACTCAATTAACATCCTAATATCAACACAGATACCTAAACCGTTCAACTTCCTCATCAGTACGTGTTGGCATTGCTTTGATAAGTCTTCCTCTGCGCTTGGGAGCTCGTCTGTTTAGGTTTGGATGCTCTCACTTTTCGATTTTTAGGTTTACTCATAAACTGACCTGATAATATTCCACGAATGACTTCCCCTATCGCCTCAGAAGATAGCGATACTTGCGCATCATTCACATGGGCAAACGAAGCGTTGACGGAATACGCTTATGACCTAACAACTGCGGTGCCATTCATCATTTTTGACAAAAGACCATCTCAGCCCCGTCACCTCTTAAATTAGACAACCCATTAAAAGGAGCAATTTTAGCACCTTAAAACGATTTTAAGCTGCTTTGGCTCTTCCATACTTAAGATGTGTGATTAAGCTATTTTTTACGGTTTTGCTTAATGCCATCACAAGGATTCTCCATACAAGACGCTGCTGAACAGCATACTTAAAAATAGAACGAAGCACATCAAGGTTACGGTTGGCAGCGCCAGCCTAAGTCAACTAAATTCATCAAATCAACGTTGTACATGGTATGAATCAAGGCTACTGACGGGATAGCACACAAACTCTGGCAATAAATGTCTTTTCAAGGCACTCCTTGCTGTCCCTATCGAATCAAATTTCCATGTCGTGCACACCATAAACCATACATGACTCCTTAACCAATTCATCAAATTTATTGCAGGATTATTAGACAAAAAATCCCTTTATACAGAAACCAGTTCCAACGTGTTCCAATCTTAGCCGAGTGGTTAACTCGCGCAGCTCAAGAATCTACCTTACCGCCTTTTGACCACTTTTTTCTTAATTCAAAAAGAGTGGCAAGAGTTGAAAATGGCGAGTTGGCTACATAACTGTGGAAAAATCACGACACCCGAAGGTGTGGTCAAAAAAGCAACAAAACTGGAAGCGATTTATAACCGGATCCACGAAGTAAGAATACGCTTCAAGCTTCTTAAACGTGAGGAAGAAATTACGAAATTGAAGTCTTTGGTGCAAGCGTATCCAGTTGGATGGTGAAAGCAACTAATAGAAAATTGTGAACAGTTGAATCAATATTTTTAATTTTTAGCTCAGCTTAATTTGGGAGCAGAGTTTATCACACCAACTGAACCTAATATCGTCTCACGAATGTGGACTCTAACCTTAAGTAAACAACTCGGTACATCTTCAGAAGAAATGAAGCAGTACACGAAAAAAGATAAATACCCAGCCGAAGCAATATCAGGCGAATAAAGGATAAATGCACAACTTAGGTATTCAGAGCGGCACGTTAACAGAGAAAGAACGGTTTATCATCAACGATCACATTGTTCAAACCATCCATATTTTGGAGTAGCTACCGTTCCCACGACATATTCGAAACTTGGCAAAAATTGCGGGAGGCCACCATGAGAAAATTAATGGTAAGTGTAACCTATGGGCTTAACGGGCTCAGAGATGCCTCTTACCACAAAAGTCATGGCCATTGCCGATCTCTTTGAAGCGTTGACCCTGCTCTGTTCGCTTTTTTTTTAAGTTCGAGGGTTTGTAAACGTCTTACTGATGACTATTTACAGCCTGAGCAAATTGATGAAGTAAACATTAACGATTATTTAACGTGATATCGACGTTAAGAGCCTGTTCCTAGTCGTCATAAAGAGAAGAGGCCGATACGCGAACGTTGTTTCTCTCGTCCTTTCTACTTTCTTCGCAAACGTAATCTTCTCGCATCGGCTCAAAACTTGTTACGCCGTCACAATATATAATCCTGACACCTTAACCTAGATTGCCTTCTTCTAGTCTTATGGAGTCGGTAGATTCGAAATCCTTAACGAGCACCTCATGTACCTAAACCGCCTTTACGGTGGAGTCAAAATCGGTCGAATTCACCTAGATATGTCTCGGCGGATCTTGTGGGACAAACTGTCATGCGGCCTCCTAAAAACTGCATCGAACATAAAAACAAAACCCAGTACACTTAAACGTCCCCTCAACCGTTTTCATGAAACGTAAAGCTGGAAAAAACAAGCCCTATTTTCGTGCCAACCCCCTCATTACAGCGCTGCAAGATGTGTTTTCTTTCCATCTTGGTGGTGTAAATGATCCGGCCTACATAGCTATTGAGCTCCAAATAGCACAAATCATGAAAAACCAAACCGGCTTTCTTTTGCGCGAGCTGAGCGGTAATTTGCAATGCATCGATGGTATTACGCGCCATTCAATCGACTTTGGTAACGTGAATAATGTCCCCTTCCCTCGCAAAGCCCAACAACTGGTTTAGCTGTTAAATTTGAACGTCGGACGTTTAGTCTTGGGTACTGACACGGACATAGACAATTTTCATGAAATAAGCCTAGAGTAAAACCAAATTTGGCGCCTAGTACTGTTGCCATTATCCGACACAGCATTGAACCATCCAGTTGCAAATTCTGATTAGCAATATAGACGATGATTTTATTTTCCATGCTCACTTAGAGTGCTTTGAGCACTTGTGAGGTAAGACGTGCAATACGGCTGACTTCTACAAACACCAAATTACCTATCCCAACCTTTTTGGTAGAGTCATAGAGCCCGTGCTTTTAGTTTGCTACATATTGGTTGTCTGAAGAGACTCCTAAATATGCGTAGTTCACCATGTTTTCACCTTAAATAAGATTATCTAAGGTAGACAAAAAAGTGAACGGATATAAGAAAGTGCGAACAGAGTCAGACAAAAAGACAGCACCGAAATTCGGTGCTTTTTGAAAATGTGAGAGCTAGCTTACAAAACGTCTCTGAGGTTTTTACGCTCTTCAATTTCTTCTTGTTCCGGGATAGTTCCAGGCAGCGTAATTTTTTTTGGATTTTGCTTAATACTTTGCACCGATCGAACAGACTTAGACGTCTTGGATTTCAAACTGAATACCTGTGGATTAATCGTAAGGTTTTGTCTTACTTCAACCGCAAACCCTTGATTTTCATTTTCAGGTAAATAATTACTCTTAAGGTACTTAATCGACAGGAAATCCTTGTTTCTCTTTAACGTAAATAAGCACTTTGTTAATCGCATTATCGACGTTAAACCAGCCCCAGATGCCATGGTAATTTCTTGATTACCACGAATTTCCTCTTTATTCACATGATGAACAAGCAATAAACTAGCGCCTGATTCACTGGCAAGGCTTTGGAAGACATTTTTGATTAAGCGATCGTGTTTGACTTCCTCACAACGGCCTATTGACTCAGTCACGGTGTCTACTATCACTAAATCGAATTCAGAGAAAATTTGTTTGAGTTGTTCTAAATACTGCTTATGTTCTACTTTTTCTTGTGCAGAGCTGTCGGGCGGGATCACTATCGGTTCAATGTCCGTTAAAAAATGTAGATTTTTTTTTAGCTCTGACTTAATGGTGGCAGTGCAATTAACCAGCTTTTCTTTCATTCGAGATTGAATCACGCCAGCCCCGTCTTCTGAACTCAGTACCAAGGTTTTAGCCGGTTTGTCGGCCGCGCTCATCCCTAGTAAAGACATTGAAGAAGCGTGTTCCATCGCAATACAAAGTGCAAGGTGAGATTTACCGACATTCGGTGCGGCAATCAACATACCTACATGCCCTTTGAGTAAGCCTTTTATACTGAACTCTAGGCTTTGGCTCGCAGGTGAAGACATCAAGCTATCAAGAGATTGAGTAATCATGATTTACCCTCCCCAATATAAAAGATCTGTATACCATTACCAACATCGCGAAATTGAAGACTAAAATCTTTTTCAATTTGCACGGCATTGGCCAACAAATCTTTTCTTAGATCGCTCCGGAAGCTATGGCTGACTTTAGAAGCAATAGACTGAATGTAACTATCGAGCGCCCATTCAAACTTTTTGTTATGTAAAAATTCTGCTTTGTGCGTGGTAATGTATTTTAAGAATGAGCGAACTGACGGTTTACTATAGTTGGTCATTTTGTGTTGTTCTAATCGATAATAGTAACCATGGTCGCGTATCGCTTGTAGCAAGCGCATGTCTGGCACTAAGAATACATGGTTAGTTAGATTCTTACTGTTTTTACGGCCGGTTTTGAATTTACTTCGATCACAATAGAAACGGTAATCTTGCACAAATTCTAAGGGCTTTTTGCCTACAACGTTCTGTTCTTCATCGAGTTCATTAATCACCAAATGAGCCGTTGCCAATTGAGTAATACGACGCTCAATTTGATCGTAGTTCGGACGAGTTGTCGCCATTCCCATTCGGGTTGCTAGCTCATACATACTCATCGATAAAACGGTTGCATCCCGGTCAATAAAAGAGTCGAAACCATCTTGTTGAGTGTCAGAAATATCACCATCAGAAATGGTTTGATATACTTGGGACCAATTTAAACGAGATCCCGCTTCATAAGAAGCATCGTCGAGTTGAATAGTTTGAGCATAGGCCAGCATAGTCTCGAGGATATCGCGATGAGGTTGTAGGAGATAATCTACATGTAGATCAACCCTGAAGCTTTTCCCATAGCTATTAATATTAACACTCTCTAATGGGTGATTTGGATCTGTACCACCACTCTGAGCAATTTGAATCAATTTTGACTGCATCGTTGAAGTCAAACGAGAAGCAGGATGAAAAATAGTTGCTCGAGAGAAAAGAATCGATGAGATAAACCGATTTTTTCGGTCTTCTTCATTAATAACCGTCAGGCTAGAGTTGGATGATAACGTCATGATCATTACCTAAGAATGAGATAGTATCATTTTAACAGATAACCTTACTTACCTCATCAACTTCGGTAGATGTCTATATTATTTCGGTAAATATCTATAGCTCGTCACATAAATTATGTATAAATATCGGTAAATAACTACTTTTTTCGGTAAATGTTTAGTTACTTCGCAATGATCAAACTATGTATTTAATTCATAATTTATCTAATGCTTTGATCGTTTTATAACCAATTTAGGTTAATTATCATAAGTTAACTTAAATTAATGATCTTACCTTTTTTTTAGATCGGCTAATGTTAATACTAAAAAATCTTATTTCGGTAAATGTTTATATTTTTGATCGTTTAATATCAATATAAAATCGGTAGATGTTGATATTGAATCGGTAGATGTTGATATTGAATCGGTAGATGTTGATACATTTAGATGAACTCTAAGAAACTAGAAACTTTAGGATCTAGTTTCAAGATATACCAACTTCACTTAGGCTCAGTCGGTAACCCAACAACTAACATCAAATCTCGAGAGATTTTTGATGTTAGTTGTTGGGTAAATGTTAGTTCTCTAATAATTTTATGTCTTACTCTTAATGTTTAGCTATATTTTTTACCAATTGCATGTAATTGATAAATGGGTTGGGTTTGTAGTGGTCTAATGATCTTAGGTACTAAACTAGGTGGTAAATCGCTACTATTAATGCGGGCTCTTATGGTGAAGATCTTTTTCGTTTTTTAGATCATCCCAGGCTGTAAATCAGTTTCATGCATTACTCGTCACTGCGCCTGACTGAATTAAACGAGCTTGCTATGTCTCCTCGATTTTTTATGCAGTCAAACCTATTTATCATTTAAATCTACTTACGAAAAGTTTCTCTCATGCGAACTAAAGAAAGAGCTTCAACATTAATGGAACACTTTGGTGTGATCATGTGTAGCTGCGATATTGTTGGTTACAGCATGTGCTAATCTACAGAGGTTAGGCAAAGAGTTTGCATTTACCTAACCTCTTTGAAGTGAGTTCGTTACAAACTTCATCAGGAAAGACATCCTGACACCGATGACAGTAGTTTTGATAGAATGAGAAGGATCCTAAGACAAAACTATATGTAGCGAAGAGAAGCAGAGGGACTTTCGATAAGAGAAACACAAAGATTTTTGAAACGCTATATCGTTTGTAAATTTCCCTCCATTATATTGAAAGATTTTTCAGTTATGATGTAAGTATTGACATGGGATCGTCAATGCTCCCATGGAGAAGTTATTCATAAATTTGAAAATCGAGTGGACACAAGCTCAGCCGCTATTACCTGATGAGCTACTACAATCGGCAATAGCCTCCTCAAGCAAATGATGAGGCCTATAGATTTAGGATTGGACAAAGGTTGATTCGTGTTGTGATGAGTTGTGTGTGTTGAGCTCTGATTATATTAATGACAGTGGGATTAATTTGCCTTGGGAAGAACCTTAAGTGCCAACGCCAGAAATCAAATATTACGAACTCTCGAATTTCAAAGGTTAAGTCAATAATTATAATTTACCGCCCCTTTCTCTCACTCTTGGATAGAAATTGGCTTCAGAGGCTATTTCTACTATCGTCCCTGAGAAGATTAACTTTAAAATCGACTTAAACCTTGTTGCGTAAATGAAATCCAACTTTGACGAATGTGTTCCTGAAGCTTGCTCTGAAATTACTGATTATTAAATTGAAATTGTCGGTAGGTGCTGTTCCACTCCACAACCGAACAAGCTCGCGAACGTTGTAGGAATACCAATGTCATGCAACCACGCTAACTTTGTAGCAATCTTTATCAACCCTTAGATGGGAAATTACGTTTATCGCTTAATTGGGCTTTATCTTTCTTTAGAGGCAAGAGTATAGTGGTCCAATAAAATTGGTCACGGTTTTCAAGACAATCAATCGTTCTGAGCCAATGAGTGTCAGAACACCATTATACTGATATGGCCTAAGTTGGCTGGAATATCTAATTATGTATTGGATGATTTTTTGAGTCTCTGCAAAGCTGCGATAATTTATTGCGGGAATCCACTTAGTATTTAAGCTTCTAAAAAACGTTCGATTGTCGCCTACTCCCTGCAATTTTTTCGTCGAGATAAGTTTTTTATCTGGAAGCACCGCAGTAATTGATGATACTTTCCACTTATTTAGTGACAGCCTTGGCCGCTGCGGTCCATGATATTTTTAGGTTTCCGACGAGCTTGTAAGCCATCGATAAACTTTATCTCTTGTCCGACTGTTAAACTATCAGCAGAGTCGTGGTTTTTTTAATATTTTCCCCGTCTTGAAATATGTTTATACATTGAGGACTAATTATGACCATCCCAAATAAACACTACGTTAAGAGCACTCAGCGAGATTACACACTAGGCTTTAAATACAGGTTGTGGATACCATTGAAAATGGAGAAATGGATTATTTAGTCAGTTCAAGGAAGAGCACGATGCCGAAATCACCGAGGGCGGCAAGAAGCCTTCGAAAAGAAAGTAAGCGTAATTAGGGCTTGTTCGTTACGCGATATTTATCTTTAATGTGTATATCAGAGAGAAAAATTGTCAAGGTGAGCTTGCACTAAGGCGCTTCATGTCTCGACTAGGAACTCACAAGCTTCACTTCTCTTACTAAAACCTCAATTGATAGCTAAAGGAATAAAGCTGGGCCGCGATGTTTAGTTTAACTACCTTCAAGAAGAGCGGTTGCTGGTTAAGCCAAAATGGAGCTACACCAAAACAATGAAAAAGGCATTGAATGAAAAAACATCCGAATTTGGTAAAATAAATGTTTTCTTCAAAGGTAGAGGAGTTTTTGGTGAGCTACATGACTTATGTTCAATCTGATGAGGGCGTTCATTAGTTGTCATTGTCAACGGACGCCTTCATTCGTAAGATGAACAGGCCAAATAATATGTATGAAAAAACAAAAAATTCCGTTACAGGCTTGCTAAAAATCGTCAACCTATTTAAGACGAGATACCTTCTTTTAAAATTCACGAATTTCTAGTTGTTCAGATGTCATAGGTGAGGCATTAGGGCTTTCTCTCGTAGATCTGTCTAGCGAATAGCAGAACACCGCTTAGCTTTAATTTCGATGTTTGAAGCCACATATGCCAAGCAGATGAACTGTTCTCTTCTAATACTCTCCTACCCTGCCCTCCTACCAGTATCCAAGCACAATGTAGTGTCTCAGTCACACCTTAATTACCGGTGTGATTTACGCTGTGGTATCGACGCTTCATGTTGCTATTTTTTTCTGGTGCAACCGACATATAAAAATCGAGGTCCAAACTCCTTGGTTACTCGCTGTCTCGCCTTTACTTTGGTTTGGGATAACCAGGGGGCTTGGGGCAATTTATAACTGGTGACCGATTGAATACGTTATTTTAGCTTGGGTCGGAGTGGTGTGTGTTGTCTTTTCGCAACTCACTGGCAATATTAGTTTCGCCCTTTTCTTTTTGATTGGGTATCAAGAAGGTTTGATGGGCTTTTATAGAAAAACAGCTTTAGATTGATTTGATTGTGGGAAAATTTGTCAATGCTCAGCCTGAGCATTGACAAATTTCATGGTTTTTTGAAAGATAATGATTAGTGTGCTGATTTGTATTTTTTCCAATAATCAAAGCTGTTGAGTAGGGCAAGCTCAATACCTTGTTCATGGTATTTATACGACACATAAAATCGTTCGATGTAAGCGTAGAAAGATGGGAGACGTTGTTGGAGAGCCGGCCTTTTTTTAGGAGGATGGACACTAACCATTAGGTAACCTATGACTTGTTTATTCTTTTTTGTTTCAGCGACAAAAAAATAGATATTTTTATTGTTTAGCTTCTCCTTCATCATTGATTCCGTAAAAAGTAGATCAATGATTCTGATTTTACTGAAATTGTAATCACTTAAGCTGTATTCGTTCTGCTCTCTCTTGTAATGGCTAATTTTACTGTGGCTGCCTGTTAGTTGCTCGTGACACAGAGCATTGATAGAGGATATGTCGTTGAGCGTCGCTTTTCTTATTAACACCTTAATCTCCTTTTTCCTGTTATCTTTTTGAAGCAAAACGCTAAAATGCGAATTAAAAGATATGTGTGTCCCCTAGTAATTACTAGGGGCTAATAGATGGGGTTGCATATTCGTAATATTCTTTTGCGCGTTGTTTTAAAGCCTGGATTAGCGTATTTGGTAGGTTTCTTTCTTTTATCCAATTTTCAAACACTTCTATTGAGGGAAATGTGACAGAAGAGATTAGGCTTGAGCTTTGAACTAAGTGGTTAAGCCAATAAAGGGTCTGTAGGTCTTCTAGAGGAGTTCTGGGGAGTAGTAGTCTTCCTTTTCTAACTTTTCCTTTGATATAAGGTTTGGCTGAAACCTCAAAGGTTTTACCTTTTGAAAACGGGTCTGGGTCTATCAGGATTGTGCTATATCGTATGTAGAGTAGATATTCCTGCTCTATCTCATCAAGCTCGTTGAAAGAGACTATTTTGTCCTTGGGGATAGTCTTTTCATGTACTCGGTGATGTTCATCATTTAGCAACTGCAGTAGATTAATCGGTTGAGCTGAGTAATGTTCAAGTAGGCGAGAAACTGATTTCCAGTGCAGTAGTAAATCCCTAATCGAACTCATGGTGATTGGCCCTTCTGGGTACAGTTTATACATGTACTTAACTTCGTCTTCCTTAGATAAAATGTGATCTAATGAAAACGTATTGATAATAAAAGCAGGGTGTACATAAGTAGCAATGTTTCTGCCTTCCACACTGAACGAGTTATCTAAAGGGATGACTTGAACATCAATTTTTTCTAAAGCGTTTCGCAAGGCGCTCAATAAACCATCATTGGATTTAGACTGGTAAATATAAACTCGTTTTTTTACTGTTTTGGTTCTGACCGTGAGGACCCTATTTTTGTCCGTCGGGTTAGAAGTAAAATAAGACGTCGCAAAGTAGCTAGAGAAGAGCATTATATTTGGAGAGGCTCCTTTCTTTTTTAACATTCCTTCTAAAATAAGACACCCACCGAGCATTGAGGACATAAGAATGATTTGTTTTAAGTTCTTTAATAAAATTTCAGAAAAGGAAGACAACACATCACAATAGGCGTGAGCTGGAGTGGCTAAAACTAACGTATCCCAAGAGGAGGGAAGGGGAGAGAGCTCTGTATAAAGTTCATTAAACTTAACTAATCCGACTAGTGTCGCTAATTGTGGTTCATTCACCTCACAACAAACAACGTATCCGTGTTGTTTGATTAATCTTTGCCTATTTTCCCACTGAGGGGAGCTTTTGCCGATGAGGGCTATTTTTTGACTAAGAGGAGCCATAATTTGGCTAGTTTGAATGCCGACCGGCCCCGCTCCAGCAACCAATGTGTTCCCTAGTATCATAATGGGCTCTCCATATTTCCATTTTCCTTCTAATTTATATGCTCTAGGTATATTTTTCATTCTCATACCACTACTTTTATAGTGCTACTTTCTAAGTCCATTGTTTATTTAATTATCTTTATTAATTAAAAAAACGGTGATGTCATTTGGTCAGGTTTTCTCATGGCTATGATGCTTTTTTAGAGGGCTTTTAGGTGTTGTTAATATGTTTATTAATATTTAATTTACGCTGAAATTAATACCAAATTTTATTTATTTGATTAATCTTTATTTAAGTTGGGAAGGAGAGGTTTGGGTGTCCGAATAATGGGCTTCTTTAGTTATTTCTAACCAACTTACCCTTAATCGTTGGAAAATGTTTGGAGAGAACCCTATGTCAGCAATTAGCAACAATCAAGAACAGCCTATGGATTCACACTATTTGCCGGAGCCGTATCGAATCCGGGTTATTGAACCAGTTAAAAGAACAACAGAACAAGAGCGAGAGCTGGCGTTAATGAAAGCGGGGTACAATCCTTTTTTGTTAGATAGCGATAAAGTGTTTATCGATTTACTGACCGATAGTGGCACCGGGGCAGTAACGCAGGCCATGCAATCCGCAATGTTGAGAGGTGATGAAGCGTACAGCGGCAGTCGAAGCTATCGGACGCTTAGCCAAACGGTAAAAGATATATTTGGCTATCAGTTTACTATCCCTACACACCAAGGACGTGGCGCTGAACAGTTGTATGTACCTGCCTTGATCAATAAGCGTGAACGAGATAAGGGGCTAGAACGAGAAAAGATGGCCGCATTTTCAAATTACTTTTTTGATACCACTCAAGGGCACACTCAAAAAAATAACTGTCGTGTGATGAATGTGCCTTCTCGTGATGCCTTTAATACTGAAGTTAAGAGAGATTTTAAAGGCAATTTTGACTTGAAAGCGCTCGCGTCTGGCATTGAAGAGATCGGGGCTAAAAATGTGCCCTATATTGTGAGTACGATTACTTGCAATTCTGCAGGTGGTCAGCCAGTTTCTCTTGCCAATTTGAAGGCTGTTTATGAGTTAGCGCAGTTTTATGATATTCCCGTAGTTATGGACTGTGCACGGTTTGCAGAGAACGCCTATTTTGTAAAGCAACGCGAAGAGGGATATGCTGAATGGAGCATTCAAGAGATAACTAGCGAAGCTTTTAAATATGCCGATATCTTTGCTATGTCAGCGAAAAAAGATGCGATGGTTCCTATTGGGGGATTGCTTGCTTTCAAAGATGAAAGCTTGTTAGATGTTCAATTAGAATGCAAAACATTATGCGTGCTATTGGAAGGCTTTCCAACCTATGGCGGGCTTGAAGGCGGTGCTATGGAGCGCCTAGCTGTCGGACTCTATGATGGGATGGAAGAAGATTGGTTAGCTTCCCGTCTTCAGCAAGTTGAATATTTAGTAAATGGTCTTGAAGCGTTAGGGGTTCGTTGCCAGCAAGCTGGCGGTCATGCTGCATTTATTGACGCAGGTGTGCTCTTACCTCATATTCCGCCGGAACAATTCCCTGGGCATGCTTTATCTTGTGAGCTTTATAAAGTGGCGGGTATTCGTGGGGCTGAAATAGGGTCCTTATTGCAAGGGTGTGACCTTGAAACTGGTGAACAACTGCCTTGTCCAGCGGAACTGTTGCGTTTAGCCATTCCCAGAGCAACCTATACGCAAGCTCACCTTGATTACATTATTGCTGCTTTTAAAGAAGTGAAAAAACGCGCCTCATCTATTTCAGGTTTGAAGTTTACTTATGAACCTAAAGTATTGAGACATTTTAACGCTACGTTAGAACCTGCACTCTAAGTTGTACCCCCCTTTGCTGTGAATAAGGGGGGATTTAGTTATTAATAACTAAATTGACGAGGTGTTAGGGGTTTATTGAAGGTTTTTTGCTTGCCTGAACTTGGGAAGAGGCGAGGATTAATTTCAGTTCATCCTTTTTTGTTAAACAGATTTGGCTTGATTGATTATTAAGGTTCACGTTAACAACTTCAAGTTCGTATCGAAAATAGAAATAACTGATTAGTAGGACCGCGAGGGTTGTTGAAGATAAGCCGATGAAAGTCCATTGGTATAATTTTAGATGATTGGTTGCTTTTTTGAGAGGACACGAAAACTTAGAGTGACGTGGTAACTTTATATCTCTCGGCGGGTCTAGTGAGGTTTCAAATTCAGGAATATGAATCTTGTAACCTTTTCTTGGGATGTTGACGATTTTGATGCTATCAAGGTCTAGAACTTTTCTTAGGTTAGTTATCGCGACTGGTAAAGAGTTAGGCCCGATGATATCTGGGCTCCCCCAAGCGGCAATAATTAACTCTTCTTTGGTTGAAATGAGTTGTTCTTTCTTAATCAGAGTTTCAAGGATACAGCTTTCAGGTAGGGTAATTGAAAATGACTTTTGATTGCTAAGCATCAATTGAGCCCCTGATTCATCCCTGTGTAATATACAATTACCTATAGGTAATTGTAGGTTTTCGAGATGCGCTTTTAACATAGTGTTTCTCCATATTTCTAGAGAGCGATGGTTAAGACAGTTAGTTTTTCTAGTGCTTTATATAATGGCTCATTTTTTGAATACTATTTACAAAATTTTGAATAAATTTGAAGTTAAACGAAATATTAGTTAAGGCGTTTTGTTTCATATGAAGCTAAAGGTCAGCTCTTTTCCTCCTTTGTCGTTTAGGTAAAACTGCATCCAACGCCAGTCCTTCTCCTTACAGGCCTTAAAAGTGCAGTGGATATTTTTTCCTTTAACAATATCGTTATCGCAGAAATCTATAAATGATTGAAAAGAGCGGCAGATCAGTGTTTCCATATTAGTAGTCCTTTTGAAAATTTATTCATATACACATCTCTAATTTATCTGTGTAGATGAATGAATTTTAATAAAAAATGATTATTAATAATTTTAGATTACCCATTTGGCAATGGCTAAAATTTAGGCCATTCCTCATAGGATTTTTTTGATAATTTATAAATAAATTATCAAAAAAATCATCTATTTATAGTGATATTTTAGTTTTTTAAAACTGGGGTTTTGGAGGGTTAAACAACAATAAATTTTTGACTAATACTCTCATTCTTCCTGTTTTATATAGTTGCTTCTTCTCTGTCTACGAGATCCCTTGAGCCTGTTATTTTGCTTTTATTCCTCAATTCGTTACGAAAGAATCGGAACTCTTAATCGAGCTGCAGCTATTCATTTTTTGGTGTACTTACTAATCTAATGTTTAGTAGTACAGATTTCATTGCGTTTTGGGGGCGTCTAGCTTGAACTTGGGTCACTAAAAAATAAAATAGGTTAGCTTATGGTCTTTGATGGTCGGCGGAATATTGATTGTTCTAGGGGGTGTAGTGGTCAAAAGTACAGGACACTGGCTGAAGGGCCATTAACTGGTGACAACCCATCATTTTCTTGAGGGCGTTGCCGATTGTAAGGACTCATCAGGTAATAGCCGTTGTCTTTCTTGTCCTGAGCTTGTTCCAGGTAGCTTGTTTCTGGTACCCACTCGGCTTTCAAGCTTCTAAATAACCTTCTATGGGAGTGTTTTCCCAACAATTACCACGAAGGCTCATGCTTTGAGTTGTCCTGGCATCCTTGATATTAATAGAACATCATGTTCTTCGCCGCCCCCGTTTCTTCTAAGCCAGCCCTAAAGTTTTAGATGCTAATTCAGCATTGGACTTATCTGATAAAGGCCAGCCCACAACGCGTCGACTAAATAGGTCAAGCACTACTGCTAAGTAGGCCCACTTCGAACCAGACCTAAGATAAGTAATATCGCCGCACCAAACACTATTTGGAGTACGGATTTTTCTCGTTCTAATCGGTTAATATGGGCTTCTAACTCTTGGATTTTCTTTTACTCAGACGTGAGGGCTTTGGTCGTTGGAGTAACCCTACCTTGCTCAATTTTGAGTTATTCGACCCAGTGTCGTAAAGCTGTTTCACGTATTCCATAGAGCTAGCTGCTTCAGGGATGGAGTCCCCTTGGTCAAGAACCAAGCTTGCAGCATATATTTTTGAATTCAGTAGAAAATGTACGTCTTTGTCGTTTTGCCATTGAACCCCTCATTTATGAGGTCCGGGATCAGGATGCCACTACAGGAGAGAGCCTTTTGGACGTGAGAAGAATTAAGCCTTATCATTATTTATTAATAATAAATTAATGGTCTTTATATTTGGCTAAGATAATAATTCGATTGTTAGGTTCACCTAGAATCAAACACTCTGCACTTAGCCAATTTTTGGGTTATAAGGATGAAGTTACCCTAGGTCAAATAGAATAAGGAAGGAAGTTTCCCAAGCCAACTTGTTCTTGATGGTTTAGTCGCTTGTAGTCATCCTATTTTTTCGATTTGGCGATAGAGGGAGGTGACAAACAAGTGGTTAATTAAAATGATGGAGGTACTTCATCGGCGGGGGGGGGGGGTAGAGTTTGACGAGGCCAAACTCATTGTAGGGCTTAGTTTTTACTGATTTGGAGACCATTTTCTTTGCATCATCAGTGAGTATTCTATCTTTAGTCTTCCATTATCCTTTCCGCAAGTGCGTTCTGATAAGAGTCATAATTGTATTTGTAACTCTCTAATTTCATGTTGGATATGTGTCAACCTTATTTAGGACGGGTTAGGTGAAAGATAAAGGCTCTAATTTGAGAGAAATACAAATATAATAATAATTCAGAAAAGGCAGAACACATGATGTCCAACATTAGTTTACAAGGCT